>NZ_JBFAPG010000075.1:0-18099 GCF_040675595.1 Micromonospora sp. NPDC049580 | reverse complement strand
GCCGAGGTGTCGGCGGCCCGGGATTGTCCCTGTCGGACGGTACGTCGGTCAGCGCTGCTGCTTCTCGCGTAGCTCGTCCATCGACGTCGGCCGGTCGCGCAGTGCGTCACGCAGCCGGTCGATCAGCCCGGTGCCGGGGGCGAGCAGCTTGTTCGCCGGCGGGCGGTCCGGCGCGCTCGGGTGGGGCCGGGTCGGCGCCACCTTCTTGAACGCCGTCACCTTCCCGGCCAGCTCGACCAGCTCCTCACGGGCCGTGGCCGCGCGCAGCCGGGGGAAGAGGTCGTTCTCCTCGTCCTGCACGTGGTGACGGATGGTGCTGGTCAGGTTGGCGAGCAGCTCGTCGAAGCGGGGGTCGGACGGGTCAACCGACTCCAGGTCCTTCATGGTCCGTTCGGCGTCGGCGTGTTCGTCGATCTCGTGGTCGGCGATCTGGTCGCCGTCGGGCAGCACCTTGCGAGCCGTCGGATAGACGTACGCCTCCTCGGCCACCGCGTGCCGCACCAGCTCGGCGATCAGCACGTCGGTGAGCTGCCGGCGGTACTCGGGCGTGCCCTGCCGCGTCTCCAGCTCGACGAAGAGGGTCTCGACCTCGCGGTGGTCGGCGATGAGGATGTCGACGACATCCTCATCGTCGGTGGTCTGTGGATTGCTCATCTGGGCCCCTTACCGGTTGCGGTCGGTGGGTGTGTGGCCCCTGGTACCCCGCAGCGGTCGGGCAAACCTACGGTCGCCGATGGATTTGACGGCGACCCGTTGTTCGCGTCGGGACGCTGTCGTACGCTTCGTCTCGGCCCGCCCTCACGGTCTCCTGTGAGGAGCAGTCATGCCCCTGAACCGCCTGCTGGCCCTCGGGCTCGGCGTGTGCACGGCGGTCGCGATGAGCGTCCCGCTGGCCGCGGCACCAGCCTCGGCCCATCCGTCCCACTCCGGTGGCGGCAGTCTGGTCCTTGTCGGCGGCGGGCTCGCCGACGACAACGCTGCCGTCTACGGCGACATCGTCCGGCTGGCCGGCGGCGTCGGCAAGGCCCGCATCGGCATCTTCACCGCGGCCGCTCCGGTGCCGGCAGAGGATCCGGACGCGGCCACCCCGGACTGCAACAACAGTGTCTGCAACGGCGACTACTACGCCACGCTGTTCCGGAGCTACGGCGTGGCCGACGCGCAGTGGATCCCGATCGACCTGGACCGGTCGGGCGCCGCCGAGGACCCGGCCGTGGTCCGGCAGATCGACTCGATGACCGGCTTCTTCTTCGGCGGCGGCGACCAGTACCGCTATGTCACCACGATGACCCGGGGGAAGGCCCAGCGGGACACGCCGGCCCTGGCGGCGGTGCGGCGCAAGCTCCGCGCCGGCGCGGTGGTCGCCGGCACGAGCGCGGGCGCGCAGATCATGGCCGGCCGCGACATGATCACCGGTGGCTCCACCGAGCCCGGTCTGCGCGACGGTGCCCGGCCCGGCTACTTCGAGGACGCCGGCGTGCTGGCGTACCTGCCCAAGGGTGGTTTCGGATTCTTCACCGACGGCCTGCTGGACACGCACTTCTCGCGGCGGGGCCGGGAGGCCCGGTCGATCCGGCTGGCGGCGGACACCCGGCACCAGCGGGTCTTCGGCCTGGACGAGGACACGGCACTGGAGGTGACCGGGGTCGGCACGCCGCGGCAGTCGCTGCGCGTCCTCGGCACGCGCGGCGTGAGCGTGCTCGACCTGCGCCGCGCCCGCGTCACCGAGTCGGCCGTGTGGGGCATCGAGGGGGTCCGGTGGAGCCGGCTCACCTCCGGTGACCGCTACCGGTCCGGCCGCTGGCAACCGGTGATTTCGCCGGGCAAGCAGCGGGTGACCCCGACCGCCGGCGCGTGCACCGTCCCGGCCTCGGACGACGTCTTCTACGACTACGCACTTGTCGGTCTCGCCGAGGGACTGGTCGACCAGGCCGGTTGTGCGTCGACGTCGGGCACGTCGTACGAGAAGGACCCGCAGTTCGCCGCCGAGGTGACCCGGGGCCGTGGCTTCGCCGGGTACCGGGTCGGCTCGGCGACGTCGTTCGTGGACGCGGTGATCGGCATCCGTCCGGTCTGACGATCGGCCCACCTGGCACGTTTCACCAGGAGCGGTATGACTCTGCGTCATAAATATGGCGGGGAGTCATACCGCTCGTCCCGGTGGTGCCGGCCGGGCCACGTCGCCGCGCGCTGCGACGAGATGTAACAGGGGTTACTTATTGAGCAACGAACGTGATGGATGTAACTTCTGTTTCATCGATTCGTGGCCCCTCGGAGGTGCCCATGTCCCCTTCCCGTAACCCCATCCGCAAGCGGCTCGCGGTGCTCGTCACCACGACCACCCTGCTGACCGTGGCACCGATCGGGGTGACCGCCGCGTACGCCCAGGTCACCCGGGTCCGGCAGGGCAGCTCGACGGACGTCAGCCGGGCCAGCTGGTCCGGCCCGGCGTACACCATGAACGGCTCGGGCGGCATCGTGGCCGCGACGATGAACCAGGCGATCGCCGCGATTCGCGGCGGCTCCGGCTCGATCGACGTGGCCGTCGTCGCCGGATCGGGCACCGGCACCCCGGAGTGTGACGTGATCACCGGGCTGAGCGGCGTCAACTCCTGCACCACGCTCACCCTCACCGCCGCCAGCGACGGCAACAACAGCCAGGTCAACACCGACATCCGCAACGCCGAGTTCGTCTACTTCGCCGGCGGCGACCAGTGTCGGTACGTGGCGTGGAAGGGCACCGCGCTGGAGGCGTCCGTCGAGTCGGTGGTGGCCAAGGGCGGCGGGGTCGGCGGCGGCAGCGCCGGGCACCACGTCAACAGCGACATCGTGTACGACGCCTGCGGCGGCAGCGCCACCTCGGCCATCGCCCTCGACGATCCGTACGACGCGTCGATGACGTTCACGACCGGGATGTTCCGCTGGCCGAACTACGCCGACACCATCAACGACTCGCACTTCGTCACCCGGGACCGGATGGGCCGGCTCATGGCGTTCGTGGCGCGGTCCATCAAGGATGGCCGGACCAGCGGTGGCAAGGCGTGGGGAGTGGGCGTCGAGGAGGGCGCCTCGCTCTTCATCGACCGCTTCGGCCTGGCCACCCTCAGCGGGCCGAGCGCGTACGTCGTGCTCGGCGACCACCAGCCGGAGGTGGCCAGCTCGGGCCAACCCCTGACCTACTCCAACTTCAAGATCTGGAAGCTGACCAGCGGTCAGAGCTACCACTTCGGCAACCGGCCGACCTGCGGCTACTACCTCAAGAGCGTCACCAGTGGCGTCCCCAGCGGCAGCCTCTACAGCGGTACGCCGGTCACCGACTGCTCCACGCCGCCGCCCACCGGCGGGTCCAGCTATGCCGAGGTCGAGGCTAACGACTCCCGCGCCGCGGCCAACGACGTGACCGGCCGCAGCTACCCGCTGACCATCACGGGGGACATGAAGAGCGGCACGGACCGGGACTACTTCACGGTCAGCCTCGCCAGCGGGCAGACGCTGTCCGTGAACTGCGCGGTGCCCACCGCGTACGACGCCGATCTCTACCTGCTCAGCTCCACCGGAAGCACGCTCACCAGGTCGGTCAACGACGGCGCCGGCACCGGCGAGTCGGCGTCCACCACCCGTACCGCGTCCGGCTCGGCGACCTACTACGTCGAGCTGGAGGCGTACTCGGGATCGGGCAGCGCCGACTACAGCTGCACCGTCACGAAGTCCTGATCACCGCTGCGGCGCGGGCGCGTTCGGCGCGTCCGCGCCGCCTCGGGCCACGGCTAGGCTCAGCGCGTGTCGACCTCCGATCACGCCGACCAGCCGGGCGCCCGGCCGGTGGCGTACCCCAGCGGTTCTGATCCCGACGGCGTTGAGCCGGCGGCCGTCGGGGTGGCCGCCCTCATCCGGCAGCGCCTCGGTGAGTGCAGCCCGGCCGAGCGGCGGGTGGCGCGGGCCCTGCTCGCCGCCTATCCGGCGGCCGGGCTCGGCACGGTGGCCGCCCTGGCCGAGCGCGCCGAGGTGAGCGCGCCGACCGTGCTGCGCTTCCTCAGCCGTCTCGGCTTCGGTGGCTACCCGGAGTTCCAGCGCGCGCTGCGCGACGAGCTGACCGAGCGCGAGGTCTCGCCGCTGACCGCGTACCGGGCGGCGGAACGAACGGGCGAACCGCCGGCGGGGGCGCTGTCCCGCGCGGCGGCGCGGCTGCCCGAGGCGGTCGCCCGCACGCTCGTCGAGCTGCCGCAGGGTGAGCTGGACGCGGCGGCCCGGCTCCTCGCCGACCAGCAGCTGCGGGTCACGGCGGCCGGCGGCCGGTTCTCCGGGCTGCTCGCCCACTATCTGGTGCTGCACCTCATGCAGGTACGCGGGGGGAGCCGGCTGCTCCCGGCCAGCCCGGTCGAGCGCACCGACATGCTTGTCGACGTGGGCCGGCGTGACCTGGTCGTGCTCTTCGACTTCCGGCGGTACGAGGAGCCGACGCTGGCACTGGCCCGCGAGGTGACCGGGCGCGGTGCCCGGGTGGTGCTGTTCACCGACCGGTGGCTGTCCCCGGTGGCCGGTCTGGCCGAGGTGGTGCTGCCCGGCCGGGTGGAGTCGCCCTCGCTGTACGACAGCTTCGTTCCGGCGCTGGCCCTGGTGGAGACGGTGGTGGCGGCGGTGATCGACCGGCTCGGGCCGGTCGCGGGCACCCGACTGAAGGCGATGGAACAGGCGCAGCAGGAGTTCCACATCGGCTGACCGCCGTTACAGAAAACTGTAACACCACAGAAATAGTAATGTGCGTTACAGTCCGGGTGCTGGTACGTCTGGCACCCGGAAGGACACCCCATGCGCATCCGTCAGCTCGCCCTGGCCACCACGGCCACGGCCCTTCTCGCCGTCACCGCCGGCTGCGGCGGCACCTCCTCCACCGCTGCCGGCTCCGGCGGCGAGGCCCCCACCGTCACGGTCACCGTCGAGGGCGTCGGCCCCATCAGCACCGACGCCAACCTCGCCAAGAAGGTCCCCGCCGACCTGCGCGGGCGGGGCACGGTCACGGTCGCCACCAACGCCCCCTACGAACCGTTCATCGACTTCAAGCAGGAGGGGCGGACCGACGAGTTCAAGGGTCTGGACTACGACCTCTTCCTCGCCGCCTCCGCCCGGCTGGGCATCAAGGCCACCTTCACCCAGCAGCCCTTCGACGGGCTGGTGCCCGGCCTCCAGGCCGGCAAGTACGACGCCATCGCCGGTGGCATCACCGACAAGAAGGAGCGCCAGCAGGTCGCCACCTTCGTCGACTACTCCGCCTCCGGCACCGGCTTCCTCGTCAAGACCGGCAACCCGCTCGGCGTCAAGACCGTCGCGGACCTCTGCGGGCGCAAGGTCGCCGTGCAGAAGGCCAGCAACCAGGCCAAGAACCTGGCCGCGTACTCCAAGGAGAGCTGCGCCGGCAGGGCTGTCGAGGTCAAGGAGTACCCGGAGAACCCGCAGGCCGTGCAGGCCCTGATCGCCGGCAACGTCGAGGTCGTCGCCGCCACCAAGGTCAACCTGGTGGACACCGCCGGCACGCTGGCCGGCAAGGCCGACCTGGTGGACGACCCGTCCGCCCCCAACGGCTGGCTGGCCAGCCCGAACGGCTTCGGCTTCCTCAAGAGCAAGAAGGACGTCGCCGAGGCGTACCGGGCCGCCGTGCAGTCACTGATCGACGACGGCACCTACGCCAAGATCCTCGGCCAGTGGAAGCAGACCCCGATCGCCGTCAAGCAGGCCACCATCGACCAGGCCATCGACTGACCCCGCGGTAGGCGACCCCCTGAACCGCGGTCGCCGGGCGCCCTTTCCACACCGTGAGGGCGGGTCCGAAAGGCGCCCGGCGACCGCCGCACCGCTTTCCGCAGGAGGCACTGCACATGAACGACACCGAGACCGTACGGGTGGTCCCCGTGCGGCACTACGGTCGGTGGCTGACCGCGCTGCTCGTGGTCGGACTGGCGGCCCTGTTCCTCCGGGCGCTGCTGGACAGCCCCAACCTCGAACCCGCCACCATCGGCGAGTACCTGTTCAAGGACTACATCCTCGACGGCGTGGTCACCACGCTCTGGCTGACCCTGCTGGCGATGGTGCTCGGCACCGTCGGCGGCGTCCTGCTGGCGGTCATGCGGCTGTCGCCCAACCCCGTGCTGAGGGCGGTCTCCTGGGGCTTCATCTGGGTCTTCCGGGGCACGCCGCTGCTCGTGCAGATCATCTTCTTCGGCTTCCTCGGCGCGCTCTTTCCCCGGCTGACGCTGAGCCTGCCGTTCACCGGCACCGTCCTGTTCGACCAGCCCACCAGCGTGGTGGTCACCGGCACGGTCGCCGCCGTCCTGGCCCTGTCGCTCAACGAGATGGCGTACGCCGCCGAGGTCATCCGGGGCGGCATCCTCGCCGTCGACGGCGGCCAGACCGAGGCCGCCGCGGCGCTCGGCATGAGCCCGGCGCTCACCCTGCGCCGGGTGGTGCTGCCCCAGGCGATGCGGGTGATCATCCCGCCGATGGGCAACGAGACGATCACCATGCTCAAGTCCACCGCCCTGGTCTCGATCATCGCCGGGCGGGACCTGATGACCGCCGTGCAGACCGTCTACCAGGGCAACTACAAGGTGATCCCGCTGCTGGTCGTCGCCGCGATCTGGTACCTGGCGCTGGTGAGTCTGCTCTCCGCCGGGCAGTGGGCGATCGAACGGCGATTCGGGCGCGGCTTTAGTCGAGGAGGAGTGCGATGACCGTCGCCGAACGGGTCCCCATGGTCCGGGCCGAGTCGGTCACCAAATGCTACGGCCCCATCGAGGTGCTCAGGGGCATCGACCTCGCTGTGGCGCCCGGCGAGGTGGCCTGCCTGCTCGGCCCCTCCGGCTCGGGCAAGTCGACGTTCCTGCGCTGCATCAACCACCTGGAACGGATCGACGGCGGCCAGCTCTGGGTCGACGGCGAGCTGGTCGGCTACCGGCGCAGCGGCGACAAGCTCTACGAGTTGAAGGCCCGCGAGGTGGCCCGACGTCGCCGGGACATCGGCATGGTGTTCCAGCGGTTCAACCTCTTCCCACACCTGACCGCCCTGGGCAACGTGATCGAGGCGCCGGTCCGGGTGCTCGGCACCGCCCGGGAGGCGGCCCGCGACGAAGCGCTGCGGCTGCTCGAACGGGTAGGGCTGGCGGAGAAGGCGAACGCCTACCCCGGGCAACTGTCCGGCGGGCAGCAGCAGCGGGTGGCGATCGCCCGCGCGCTGGCCATGCACCCGAAGTTGATGCTCTTCGACGAGCCCACCTCGGCGCTCGACCCGGAGCTGGTGGGTGACGTGTTGGACGTGATGAAGGGCCTCGCCGCCGAAGGGATGACGATGATCGTGGTGACCCACGAGATGGGCTTCGCCCGCGAGGTGGCCGACTCGGTGGCCTTCCTGGACGGCGGGGTGGTCGTCGAGGCCGGCCCACCGGCGGACGTGCTCGGCAACCCCCGGCACGAGCGCACCCGCGCCTTTCTCGACAAGGTGCTGTGATGGATCCGCTGCTCACCGCCGCCGGCGACCGGCTTACCGCGTACCACGAGCGGTTGGCCGAGCTGGTCGGCATCGACTCCGGTTCCGGACAGCTCGACGGACTGCGCGCGGCGGCCGATCTCGTGCAGACCTGGTGCCTGGCCGCCGGCCTGGCGGTGGAGCGGGAGCCTGTCGCCGACCCGGCCGGCACGCCGCTGGGCGACGTGCTGATCGCCCGCCGGCGCGGACGCGGCACCCGCCGCATCCTGCTCGCCGGCCACCTGGACACGGTGTTCCCGCCGGGCACGGCAGCCGCCCGTCCGTTCCGGGTTCAGGACGGGCGGGCGTACGGCCCCGGGGTGTGCGACGACAAGGGCGGTGTGCTCGCCGGCCTGGCCGCGATGGAGGTGCTGGCCCGGTTGGGGCTGGCCGAGTACGGGGAGCTGATCCTGGTCTGCACCCCCGACGAGGAGATCGGCTCGCCCGGCAGCCGGGCCCTGCTGCGCCGCCTCGGGTCGGAGGTCGACGTCGCGCTCTGCCTCGAGTGCGCCCGCGACAACGGCGACCTGGTCTCCGCCCGCAAGGGCGTGGCGGACCTGGAGGTCACCCTGCGGGGTCGCGCGGCGCACGCCGGTATCGAACCGGAACGCGGCGCCAACGCCCTGCTCGCCGCGGCTCGGTTGACCGTCGCGCTGGACGCGCTCAACGGCCGCTGGCCGGGTGTGACGGTGAACGTCGGGCACCTGCACGCCGGGAACCGGCCGAACGTGGTCGCCGATCAGGCCCGGATGCTCGTCGACCTGCGCGCCTGGCGCACCGGCGAGTACGAGGCGGCGCTGGCCGAGATCCGCCGGCTGGTGGCCGTGCCGACCGTCTCCGGAGTCCGGGCCGAGGTGGCCGTCCACGCGCCCACCCCACCCTGGGAGCCGAACCCTGTCGATCGTCGACTCACCGAACTGGCCGCGAAGGTGGGGGCGGGGCTGGGCGTACCGGTGTCCCACACCGCGACCGGCGGGTGCGCCGACGCGAACCTGCTGGCCGAGGCGGGCGCGGCGGTACTGGACGGACTCGGCCCGGTCGGCGGCGCGGACCACAGCCCGTCGGAGTGGCTGGACCTGGACTCCGTCGTACCCCGTACCGCCCTGCTGGCCGGCCTGATCGACCAGGTCAGCCGGGACGGCGGTGGCTGACGTACGGCTGGTGCCGGTGGGGCGGAGGGGCACGATTGGCCGGACGTCCCCGGGGTAACCGCCGCCATGGCCGACGACCGCCCACCAGCCGACCGGGACCGGTCACCGCTCGGCGAGGCCGCCGAGCGGAGCGGCCAGGCGGTCGAGCGGGTGCGACACCGCAGCGGGCAGGCCAGCCGGATCCGGGCCCGGCAGTGGGAGGTCACCCTGGTCATCTCGATCCAGGCTGGGCTGGCCGCCGCGCTCGCCGCCCTGATCGCCCAGCACTTCCTCGGCCCCGGAGCGCACGTCTTCGCCCCGGCTGCCGCCGTCGGTACGATCGCCACCGCCATCGGCCAGCGGGCCCGACGAACCTTCGAGCTGCTGTTCGGCGTCGGCCTGGGCATCGTCATCGGTGACGCGCTGCGCTTCATCGTCGGCTCCGGGCCGTGGCAGACCGGCGTGGTCGTCGCCCTGGCCGTCGCCAGCGCCCTCCTGGTGGCCGGTAAGGGCGGGCCGTTGGTCGGCCAGGCTGGCGGTACCGCCGTACTGATCGCCACGCTGGCCCCGATGCAACGTGGCCTGGAGCTGCCCCGGATCTTCGACGCGCTCGTCGGCGGCGCGGTCGGCCTCCTGGTGGTCGCGCTGCTCCTGCCCATCAACCCGATACGGGTGCTCGACCGCGCCGCCACGCCGATCTTCGCGGTCCTGCGCGAGCAACTCGCCGAGCTGGCGGAGGCGGTACGGCAGCGCGACGTCGACCGAACGCAGGGTGTTCTGGAGCGGCTTCGCGGCACCGAGGGCGACGTGGGGCGCCTGAACGACTCGCTGAGTGGGGCGGAGGAGGTGGTCACCATCGCGCCGGCACGCTGGCACCGCCGTCAACAGTTCCACCGGTACGCCCGCAGCGCGTCGCACCTGGAGCGGCTGCTGCTGGACAGCCACGCGCTGGCCCGCTGGTCGACGACCGCCCTGCAGTACGACGAGCCGATTCCGGCCGAGCTGCCGGACGCGATCGCCCGGCTGGGACAGGCGGTGGCGGAGATGCGGACGGAGTGCCGGGTCGGCGAGACCCCGCGGTGCACCCGGAAACTGGTCGAGGAGTGTGCCGAGCTGGCCGGACGGGCAGCCGCGACCGGGGTCAGGTCGTTCGGCGACGCCCTCGTCACCGGCCTGCGCACCGCGGCCAGCGACCTGCTCCGGGCGGCGGGGTGCGAGCCCGACGACGCCAACCGGATCGTGCGCAAGGCGGCCGGTGCCGGCGAGGCGGCCATCTCCCCGCCGACCCGACACCATCTGCACCGCGCCCGGCCGACTCGGGCCACCCGGGCACGTCGGCGAGCGCACCACGCCTCCCGCAGACGCGACGACAGGGCCGGCCTCTCCGCGAGGAAGAGACCGGCCCGGTGAACCGTCAGGGTCAGGAGGAGTAGCCGCGCTCGGCGATCCAGTTGGCGACCTTCGGCAGGCTCATCCAGTACTCGCCGAGCGCCGGGTCGGCCGGGTCGGCGACGCGGATGCTGTCCCCGCCGTCGCGGTAGCCGACGAGCGTCAGGTAGTGGCCGCCCTCGTACGAGTGCGGGTTGCCGTCGGTGTCCACGGTCGTGCCCTTGATGTTGGCCACCACCGGTCGGCCGGCGTCGATCGCGGCCAGGACGTCCCGGCGCAGCTGCTCGACCTGGTCGGGGCGGGCCACCGAGTCACGGATCTCGGTGGTCCGGTAGCGACCGCCGGTCAGCTCGTTGAGCACGCGGGTGGTGTCCAGGGCCGACGGTGTGCCCGCCTCGGTGGTGCCGAGCCGCTTGGCCACCTCGTCCTGGGACAGCGCCTTGCCCTGCGCGGAGAGCGCAATCCGGGTCGCGGCCGGGCCGCAGTAGAAGAAGTTCGGCTGGGCCTGGTAGTCGACGTCGAGAATGCGCTCCGCGCTCCGGCTGGTCTGGCTCGACGAGGGCGGGGCGCCCTGCGCGGGCGCTGCCTGCGCGGCGACCGCAGGGCCGAGGGCGCAACCGCCGGCGACCAGCAGGCCGACGACGGACAGGCCGCTCTTCTGCACGATCGGGTTCATGGTCGAGTCTCCGTTCGGGGGTAGCCGCCTCCGTGGCGGTCTCGGCCGTGCGTACCGGGGACGTAACGGCCCTGCTTCGGCCGACATTCCGTCGCCGGCTGCCGCCGGGGGCGTCGTGACCAGGTGCAACGGCTGTCGCCGGTGCGAGATTCCGGGAGACCACGTGCGGCCGTGGGAGGGCCCGAAGCGGGCATGGCGGCGTGAAGCGGACAGCGGGCCGGTGCGGCTCAGAGGCTCCCGAGCAGCCCGGTCACGGTGATCTCGATGACCACGCGCTCCGGATTCGGGCGCGGGGTCCGATACCGCTCGGCGTAGCGGCGCTCCGCCTCCGCGACGGCGGCTCGGTCCGACCGGAGCACCGCCCGGCCCTCGATCGTCAACCAGCGGCGGCCGTCCACATGGCAGACCGCCACCGGAGTGCCGTCGGCGCTGGCGGCGGCCACCTGGCGAGCCTTGCGGGACGTACCCGAGGTGATCACCCGGGCCAGCCCGGCCGCCGGATCGAGAGTGACCCCGACGGGCACCACGTGCGGGGTGCCGTCGGCGCGCAGGGTGGTCAGTGTCGCCAGGTGCCGTTCCGCGCAGAAGGCGGCCACCCGGTCGTCGCGGATGTCCAGCCGATGATCGCCCGCCACGTCCGTCCCCCGTCCTGTGCGCCAACCTCGATCATCGTACGGAGCGGGCGCGGTCCGGATCCGGCGGCGCGTCCGGCCGCCCGGGCAGGCGAAGGCCGGCAGCCCGGCGCTTGTGCACGAGCCGCGTGAGATAGATCAGCGCGCCGGCCAGAACACCCATGTCGTCCAGGTAGATCGGGTCCGGGAGGATGTCCACCGGAAAGATCGTGTAGATCAGCGCCCCGTAGAAGGCGATCTTGCCGCCCGCGCCGAGCCCGGTCAGCAGCCGCCTCGTGCGCACCACCCGTACCGCCAGCACCACCGCGCCGACCAGTGTGGCGATCGCCAGGATGCCGGCGATCACCACGAGGACCCACGCCTGTCGGGACATGCCGTCACGCTAACCCACCAGCGCCGGCCCGGCCCGGTTCGCCGGGTCGCGAAACCGGAACCGCCGGGCCACCGGGTCAGAACGCCGGGACCGCCGCCCGACCGCGGGCGACCACCGCGTTCTCCCGGGTCTGCTCGGTCGGCGGCCGGAGGACCTCGCTGAGCGGCAGCACCGACGCCGACTCCGCCACCCGCCGCCCGGTCGCCGCGTGGGCCTCCTCGCGAAGGCTACGAGCCGCCGCCACGGCCAGCTCCGCGGCCCGCCAGGCCGCCTGCTCCCGCTCCTGGGCCGCGACGTGCCGGGCGGCCAGATTGTCGCGGATCGCCCGCTGCAGCACGAGTTCCTGATCGACGGGGTGCAGCCGCGGGTCCCAGCCGTCGCGGTGCGCGAAGACGTCGCTGAGCTGCTCCACCGACAGCTCCCGCCGCCAGTACGCGTCCAGCGCGGCCCGGTGCAGGTAGCGCTCGCGGTCGGCGTACTCGGCGGGGGTCCGGGCGGTCTGCGGCAGCGGCATCGCGGCCGCTGCGCCGAGCCGTCGTACGCCGGCCTCGGCCGCCTCCAGCGCCTGCCAGGCGGCTTCGACGGTCTCCTGCGCGGCCACCCACTCCGCCCGTCGCCGCTGGGCGGTGGTGGTGGCGCGCTCGGCGGCCACCGCGACCTCCTGCGCGTAGCGGCTCTGCTCCCGCTCCTGGAGCGCCTGTTCGAGCTGGCTGGGCATGGCGGCGTTGCGGATCCGGGCGGCCGGGTCGAGGCGGAGCCGGCCGGGTCGCAGCAGGAGCGCGGCGACGGCGACCACCACCACCCCGAGCAGGCTCAGCCAGATGGCGGCGGCCCGGGGCACGTCGGGCAGGACGGCGGAGAGGACGGTCTGCATGATCAGCACCTCGCGGTCGAACGACGGTATCGACGGATGGGTCCTGACGGCACCGGGCCGGTCGCTCGACTGGTGTCGACGCGCCGGGCTCCGAGTGGTCGGGGTGAGCTGCGGATGGCCGCCCGAGGCTCGGGCCGATCCCCGCTGGGCGGGATCTCGCGAGCCGGATCGGGTCTGGCTGCGGGTAGCGCCGGTGGCGGCGACCCGGGCACCCGGACGCACGACCCGGAGCCAAGTCACGGGGAGCGTCGGGTGGCCTGACGGCCTGAGATCAGCTGGTGGGAGGGCCGCGTCGGGGCGGGGTACCGCGGCCGGGCTCAACGGCCGACGTGTGCTCCGCGCCCGCGAGGACCGGGCCGGTCGGCGCGGCGACGATGGCGTCGCTGCTCGGCCGGGGCGCGGCCGGCTGGCTCGTCCGCTCGGTGGCCGCGACGGCCTCCGGCTGAACGGCGTCCACCCGGCTGCTCACGGCGCTGGGCCGCAGCTGCGCCTGAGCGGACGGCGGGGTGGCGGCGAGCGCGCCGCCGAGGCCGACCGCGAGCACCAGCGCGGTGACCGCCAGCCGGGTCAGCTCCCGCAGTGACCACAGCACGGCCCACCGGGCTGGGCGGACCAGGGCTGCGGACGACACCCGACCAACCTATCGCCCGACCCGGCATGGCGCAGCACGACAGCGGGCGAATGGGAGTGACCGCCACCACCGTCACCACTGTGGACGGTGCTGACCCGCGGCCGCACCGTATCCGGGTGTGAGGGCCGAGGGCCGAGGGCCGGGGCCCGGGCCCCGGTGGCCGGTGGCCGAGGGCCGAGGGCCGAGGGCCGAACCACGGTGACCCCCGCCGCAGCAGGCGGCAGGGGTCACTCGGGTATCTCGTGCGGCGCCGGGTGCCGTCGGCGGGTCAGCCGGAGGTGCCGAGCACCGGCGGCGCGGCGTCCCCGCCGTCCTGCCACACCATCTCGTCCTCGGTCAGCCAGGTCAGCCGCTCGTCGGACTCGTCGTCCTCGGGGCGACCGTGCCCGCCGAGCACCCCCGGGCGGTTGGCGCCCCGGCCGTTGCCCGTCAGACCCTGGCGCCCACCCGCGGCCGACCGACCGGACTCACCGCGGCGGCCGTCGATGCTCCGCCCGACGCCACTGGCGGACCGGCTCTCGGCGGCGGCAGCGCCGCCGGTCGGCCGGGCCGCCGTGGTGGGCGTGCTGCTCGACCCGGCGAGCGCGGAGGTGCGCAGCACCCCACCGGCCGGCGCCCCGCCCGGTGCCCCGAAGAGCAGGCTCGGCCCGCCCGAGGCGCTGGCAGCCACGGTGGTGGTCGGCCCGGCCAGCCCGGCCGCCCCGCCGGTGAGCAGAGCCCCGCCGAGCAGCGGGTCCGCGCTGGCGAGGGAGGTGGTGCTGCCCTCGGGGTCGCTACCGGTGCCCTCCGGCCCGATGGCGACGACCGAGGTGCCACCGTCCTGGCCGGGGACGGAACCGCCCCCGCCGGCCGGCGGAGGTGCCACCCCGTCGGGCGTCGCGACTGTCGCGCCGCCGGTGTGCGCGGTCAGGCCGGTGGCGGTCGGAGCGGCCGACGGCGTCGTGGTGGCCGGGCCGCTGCGCGGCGTCGGCCGGTCCTGATTGGTCGTCTTCGGCGTCTCCGGGTGGGGGTGGGGCGGGTCGACCACCCGGTCGTAGGCGGAGAGGTCGTAGCCGGCGGCCAGCTCGGCAACCACGTTCACCATCCGCTGGTGGGCCTTCTCCTGCTCTTCCTTGTCCTGCTGGTGGCCCATGATGCCCCCGACCACGGCACCGGGCAGGCCGAAGGCGGCACCCTTGAGCGCGCCCGAGATGGCCTGGTCGTTGTCGTCGGTCTCTTCCGGGCTCTCGGCCTGCTTGTGCGCGGCGCGCAGCTGGCTAGCCATCATGGTGAGGCTCTGCTTGATGCCGGCCATGCCCTCGCCCAGCGCGTCGGAGTGATCGACGATCAGCGTCAGCCGGCGCTGGAACTCCCGACCCGCCGGGCCGGTCCAGGTGTTGCCGAGCTTCTCCAGGTCGCCGCTCAGCTCCCGGCCGAGGCCGTCCAGGATGCCCTTGAGGGCGGCCCACTGGGCGGCGATCCCCTCGATCTGCTCCGGCTTGCCGGCCATCACCGCGTCGTACAGCTCGCGGTGGCTCTTGCCCTGGTAGCGCTGGGTGTACTCAGACACTGCCGTCCCCCTTCGGCTGCAACGCCCGGTCGACACCGGTCAGCGCAGCCGTGATGTCGGTGGCGTTGGCCGCGTTACGCGCCTCGGCGGTGCGGTAGTTGGCCAGGATGGTGCTGGTCGCCTGCTGCGCCGCCTGCACCGCCTGCCGGAGCCGCTCGGCCTGATCCACGTACGACTGGTGGACCTCGCTGTAGCGGCGCGAATTCTGGGTGGCGTCGGTGAACGAACCCAACGCCGGTGGACTGCACTGCATCTCGGTGTTGAGCTTGCGCAGCACCGACTCGGCCTGACTCAGCCGCGACGCCAGGTGCTTGTGGAAGTCCTCAAGGGACAGCAGGTCCACTTCCGTACGCCCGGTCATGGCAAACATCCCCGTCGTTCTGGTTGACAACCGTCAGCGAACCCAGGTTAGTCCACTGCCGCGACCCGGGGCGACCCGTCCGAACGGCTCAGCCGTCGGCGCCGGTCGATGCCCCGGGCAGCCCACCGCCCGTGCCGCCGCTCGCCGGGGCGCTCGTGGCCGTAGTGGACGACGTGGGCTGCGGCACGGACGCGGACGCCGGCGCGTCACCGGGTGCGAACTGCACGAGCGCGTCCTCCCGGTCCAGGGTGGGCCCGGTCGGGATCAACGCGAGCAGCGAGCCGGGCACCGCCAGCGGGGTGACCCCTTCGTAGCCGAGCGCCCCCAGCGTCTCGGCGGAACCGAGCGGGTACCGGACACCCTGCGGGCTGATCAGGTAGACCGTCGCGCCAGCGGCACCGGACCCGCTGGTGCCGGCGCCGGGCGCGGCCTGGGCCAGTACGCCCTTGCCGCCGGGCAGCAGCACCGACTCGGCCGTGCGCACCGCGTCCCGGTTGGTCTGGCGCACCGGCACCGAGCCGGGCTCGTCCGCCGTCAACTCCGCCGGAGCCCGGTCGAAGACCTCCAGCGTGGTGGTCGGGGGACCACCGGCGCTGCCGGCCCGGTACGTCGCGCAGAGCAGCGTCTGCCCGGCCCGGGCCTGGTACAGGGTGGGCAGCGTCCGGGGCATTCCGTCCGCGTCCACCCGCTGCTCGGTCAACAGCCGACCGGCCTGGTCCGGCGTGATGTCGGTGATCTGACCGCCGCCACTGATGAGCAGCAGGGCGGTGATCTCACTGATCGAGACGAGACCCTCCCGCGCGAGCACGTAGTGCTGCCCCGCCGCCTGGAAGACCTGACCGATGGTGGCGGGCCGGCCGGCGACGCTCAGCCCGCTGCGGTCGCCCATTCCGGGCAGCGACGGCTTGCGCAGCGGCGGCCCGGCCGGCACGGCGTTGAGCAGCTGCTGCCCGACCGGCAGCGGTGCCGTGCCGGTCATCCGCAGCGCCGCGACCGCCTGGTCACCGCCGCGTACCTCGAGCCGGGAGTTGCCGGTGAGCAGGTGCCGCTGACCGTCGACGGTGACCAGGACCGCCCGGTCGCCGAGCGGCGCACCGCCGGGCAGCGCGCGGTCGATCACGACGCGGGTGGTGGAGTGGCGCGGGTCGGCCGCGTCGGGCACGTCGCAGACGGACCACGGCAGGCCGGTCAACGACTTGCGGTCCGGCAACGCGTCGGGCGCGCCGACGATGCCGACGGTGTGCCCCCGTGGACGGTCGCGCAGCGCCGCCTGCGACATGGTGCGCACCGTGGGGTCGGGCTCGTTGAGGATCAGCCGTGCGGAGGCGTAGTTGAGCGTCGGATGCAGCTGTCCCTCGGCGAACACGTACGTCGCGCCGGTCTCCCGCTCGATGACCAGGCTGTTCTCCTCCAGTGGCGCGGTGTTCCCGGTCAACTGGCCGTACGCGCCCACGCCGCCGAGCACCACCGCCGCGGCGATCACACTGCCGAAGACCGCCATGCCGAGCCGTCGCATCGGCAGGTTGGTCGTCTCCGGATCGCCCGACACGAGCGCGGAGACGATCCGACGGGTGACGAAGCGGTACGCCTGCACCTGATCGCGGCGGGTCCGCATGACTTACCTCCGGCGGGGTGGATCCGCGACGATGTCCTCGGGGTGCCGTCGCGGGCTTCCCTACGATAAGGGGCCGACGGCGGGTCCTCGGGGCCGCCGCCGGATCGGTGCCGGGCCGACCCGGCGCAGAGTCGTACCGTCCAGGAGGGACAGTCAGCGATGACGCAGGTTCAGGCGCCACCCGCGGATGCGGTCGCGAGGCCGTCCGACGTCCCGGTACGGGCCACCCCGGCGGCCGATCGGCCGGGTCGGGGTCGCATCGGTCCGGTGCTGGTCGGCCAGCTCGTCGTACTCGAGGTGTGTGCCCTCGCCGTCTGGGCCGCGACGGCCGGGCCGAGCTGGCTGCTCGCCACGGTCGCCGCCCTGGCGGTCGCTGTCGTGGTGGCCGCGTTCGCCCGCCGTGGCGGTCGCTGGTGGTTCGACGACCTGCTGCTGCGTCGCCGGCTCCGCCACCGCCGCGAACGGGCGGCGGCCGCGCTGGCCGGCGGGACCGCCGTGGACCCCCGGCTGGCCGCGCTCGCACCCGAGCTGGGCGTCATCGAGTTGACCGACCGGGGCACCCGGCTCGGCATCGGGCAGGACGAGCAGGGCTGGTTCGCCGCGGTCGCGCTGCAACCGGTCACCGGCGCCGCGGTCGGTTCGGTGGACGCGGCGACCGTGGACCGCGCGTTGCGGGTGCTCGCCGACTTCTCGGCCCCGGTGTCCAGGGCCCAGGTGGTCGCGCACACCCTGGTCTGGTATCCGGCCCCCGGTGCGCCGCCGGCGGCGCACCGGACCGTCTGGGTGGCGCTGCGGCTCACGGTCCACGACGCGCGGGTCGAGACGGTGAGCCGGGGCGGCGGGCTGCCCGGCGTCCACCGGACGCTGGCCGCCGGAATCGGCCGGTTGGGCAAGGCGCTGACGGCAGCCGGGTTGGCCCACCGGCCGCTGGGTCGCGACGAGCTGCGCGCCGCCGTGGTGTCGGCCGCCGGGCTGGACCTGGTGCCGGAGCCGCCGACGGAGAGCTGGCGGGGGCTGCGCGGCGGCGGCTGGACGCACCGCTGCCTGACCCTGCGGGGCCGCCCGGACGCGCCGCTGGGCCCGCTGGTGGACGCGATCACCGCCACGTCGGCCCCCTCGCACACGGTGGCCGCGGCGGTGTCGCCCGACGGGCGCATGGCGGCACCGCTGCTCCGGGTCGCGGCCATGGACAACCACGTCGAGGCGCTGGTCAAGGTCGTCCGGGACGTCGCGCACCGCGCCGGCACGCCCGCCCGGCCGATGGACGGGCAGCACGGCCCGGGCGTCTACGCCAGCGCGCCGTCAGCGGGGTTGCCGACGACCGGCGCCGCCCAGCGCTGACGCGACCGGCGC
>NZ_JBFAPG010000074.1:0-18248 GCF_040675595.1 Micromonospora sp. NPDC049580 | reverse complement strand
GCGCGCGGCATCACGGCAGGAGCCGAGAAGTGAAGTTCACCGACGGGTACTGGCAGCACTGCTGGCGCCGATGATCGGGCAACTCGACAGCAGGTCGTTGAGTTCCCGGGCCAGCACCACGACCGCCCGACGTGCCGCGGCGGCGACGTCGTCGTCCGGGCCGTCGGGTGTCGGCGGCAGGCCCTCGAGCGGCAGCGGCGCCTCCACCTGGAGCAGCGCGCGAAGATGCGGACTACGCGTCCGGTCCTGCTCGGTGGGCGTGGTGAACTGGCCGAACAGCTGCGGCCAGTCCCGCCAACCACGGTCGCGTTGCCACTGCTTGGTTCAGGTCAGCTCCGCGGGCCAGCGGGAGGCCACGGTGACCGCGCAGACCATGCCGCCGTCCCACGGACTGCGTTCGCAGGTCGCCGAAATGATGCGCCGGTGCCACAGGACGAAGCCGGGCGACAGCTCGCTGGCCACCCGCCAGGCCGTCGCGGCGAACGCGACCGGCGCGAAGTCGCCCCACGTCTCGGCGAATTCGTCGATCCGGCGGAGCACCTCGGCCTCGTAGCGACCGTGCCCGCCGGTGCCGTGCTCGCGGTCGAACTGCTCGTCCACCCAGAAGGCGCGCGGTTCCCGCATCCTCGACCCCGTTCTCGACGACCGTCAGCACCCCGGTCGCACGGGTGCCACGCCACTATCCCACCATGATGCAGAACGGGTGGCCGGCCGGGTCGGCGTACACGCGCAACGGCTCGTCCGGGTCCTCGATCCGGTCGTAGCGCAGCCGGCCGCCGAGGCGCAGCACACGCTCGTGTTGAACCAGCAGCTCGTCGACGGAGTCCACGGTCAGGTCCAGGTGTAGCTGTTGTGGCACGTCGTTCTTCGGCCACGTCGCCTCGGGCAGGTCGTCGATTTGCTGGAACGCGATCTGTGGGCCACCGTCCGGGGACCTGAGCACCAACCAGTCACGGCCGCGCTCGTCGGGTCGGCCGTCCACGGGTGGCTCGTCGCCGGGTCGATAGACGAAGCCCATGAGCTGCCGGTAGAACTCCGCCAACTTCCGCACGTCGGTGCCGTCGAGCACCACCGACGTCAGCCGCGGAACGCTCTCCTGGTCGATCATCCTCCATCACCTCCGGACGCCATTGTGGTCGCGCCCTGCCCCCGTCGCACCCGCAGCCGCCGCGTGCTTGACACGCACCCCACTGCAGAGTGGACGATTCAGCGTGCGGATTCTCGTGGTGGGTGGCAGTGGCCTGATCGGCGCGCACGTCGTGGAGGTGCTGCGCGAGCGCGGTCATGCCACGACCGCGGTGGCGCGTACCGCCCAGCAGGGAGTCGACCACCTGCTCGACGTCGAGTCCGCCTCGATCGACGACCTGCGGTCGCTGCTCGCCGGTCACGACGGCGTCGTGTACGCCACCCGGACCGACGAGCAGCGGCCGCTGCCCACGCCGATCTACCCGCAGTTCCGGCGCGACAACGTCGATCCGGTGGTACGCCTGTTCACCGCCGCCCGCGCCCAGGGCCTCACCCGTGGCGTGATCATGGGCTCGTACTACACGTACTTTGACCGGTCGCACCCGCAGTGGCGGCTCGCCGAGCGGCACACGTACATCCGCTGCCGCCTGGAGCAGGCCCGGGAGGGGCGCGCCGCCGCCGGGGCGGGTCTGCCGGTCGCCGTACTCGAACTGCCCTTCGTCTTCGGCCGGGCCGGCGACCGGCTGCCGAACTGGGCCGGTCCGCTGGACCGGTGGGCGCGCTCGCGTACACCTCTGGTCGCGCCGACCGGCGGAAGCGCGGCGGCTTCGGCGCGCAGCGTGGCCGAGGTCGCGGCCGACGCCCTGGAGCAGGCCAGCGGCGCGGACATTCCGGTCGCCGACGAGAACCTCACCTGGCACGACATGATCGCGCGCATCGCCGACGCGGTCGGCCGACGCCGCAGGGTCGGCCGGCTACCGGCCGGCGCGGCACGCACGGCCCTGCGGCTCGGCGGCGCGTTGCAGGCCCTCAGTCGCAAGGAGTCCGGGATCAATCCCACCTACCTCGCCGACCTCCTGCTCGCGGAGTTGTTCATCGAGCCGACGACCGGCCGCGCGCTGGACCCGGCGCTGCGCGAAACCTTCCCTGGCTAGCCGGTTGGGCGCGCGAGGTACGCCGTCTTGACGTCGGCGGAGAACCCGCAGGCGCGGTAGAACGCGTGGGTCGCCAGGTTCTGCGAACCCGTCATCAGCATCGCCTTGTAGCAACCGGCGTCCCAGGCGGCCTGGAGCGTGCCGGCCATGATCTGCCGACCGAGCCCGGTGCCGCGTCGGGATTCGTCGACGACGACGTTCTCGATGACGGCGTACGGCGATGCCGACCGGCTGAGGTTGGGGATCACGTTGAGGTACGTCGTGGCGACGACGACCCCGTCCAGGTCGAGGACGAACAGACGCAGCCCGGGTGAGCCGAGGATCTGCGCGAAGGCCGCCGCATCGGTGCCGTCGTCCAGCACCGGATCGTCCGGGTTCAACTGCCGGTACAGGTGGATGATCTGCGCGAAGTCGTCGGGCCGGGCCGCACGGAACATGCCGCGAGCGTAACGAAGGCGGCGGTCGCCGTGAGCGCCGCGCTCAGTGGCAGTGCTGCGGCGAAGCCGCGCCGACCGGACCGACTCCCCAAGATCTGCGCAACTTCGGGGATATCGTGGTCTCCCTGCGCCGGGAGGCCGCAACAACCCTGAAGTTGTTGGCTCCACCAGTGGCGGTGCCGCCCTGACTCCTCCTCCCGTGGGTCGCGCTGCCGGTGCTGCACGGTGTCGCCCTCGTCGCCCATCCCCGCCGGCCGGGTTTCGTCGCGCTGCGCGTGACGGCCACCGGCACCGCCGGCAACACCGTGACGCAGACGGTGCTGCTGGCCTACCGGACCGCGTGACGGGTGGAGTCCGGGGCGGCGGTAACCACCCCGGACTCCACCGCCCGTGCTGTCGGCGACACTCACGTCGTACGCCAGCGTGACGTGTTGTCCAGCATTGGTCCCGGCTCCCGCCTCCGGGCAACCGCACGATCATGTGTGCGAGGCTGGCGCGGTGACCGACTTCGACATCCGCGCGGCCACCCCGGCCGACGCCGAGTTCCTGGTGGACATGCTCGTCGAGGCCGTGAACTGGCAGCCCGAGCGCGACTGGCCTCGCGAGCGGATCCTGGCGGATCCCGCGCTGGCCCACTACGTCACGGGGTGGATGCGGCCGACCGACGTCGGTGTGGTCGCGGTCGACCCCGCTCACCGGCCGCTCGGCGCCGCCTGGTTCCGGCACCTGAGCGCCGAAGATCCCGGCTACGGGTACGTCGCCGACGACGTGCCGGAGCTGACCATCGGTGTGCGGCGAGAGTGGCGAGGGCGGGGTGTGGGCCGGGCGCTGCTGCGCGCCGTCCTGGACGCCGCGCGGGACCGCGGCATCCGTACCGTGTCGCTGAGCGTGGAGCGGGCGAACGCCGCCGCCCGTCTCTACGCGTCCGAAGGGTTCCGCACTGTCGAGTCGTTCACGGACGCGGACACCATGGTCGCCGAGGTCGGGGCCTGACTCTCGCGGCTCAGCGGAGGTGCTCGGCCAGTCCGACGATGATGCCCTCCGGGCCACGCAGGTAACAGAGCAGGAAGATGTCCTCGTACCGCTCGACCTCCCCGACGAGTTCGGCCCCATGCGTACGCAGTCGGGCGATGACGTCCTCGATGTCGTCGACGGCGAACATGATCCGACGGATCCCCAGGGTGTTCGCGGGCGCGTTCTCCGGTGCGGGGCTGATCGCCTTCGGCGTGTGGAACATCGCCAGCTCGACCTTGCCGTGACCGTCCGGGGTCCGCAGCATCGCGACCTCCTGCCGGACGTCGTCGATGCCGATCACACGCTCCACCCACCGTCCCTCGACCGGCCCCCTGCCCTCCAGCTCCATGCCGAGTTCGACGAAGAACGCGATGACAGCGTCGAGGTCGTTGACGACAATGAGGACGTTGTCCATCCGCTGGATCGCCATGCGGGATCTCCTCGCTCTGGTGCGCCGCCGTGGTCGCATCCTCCCCCGAGACGAAGCCACCAGCGGGTTCTCGACACGGAAAGGGTCCCGACTGGTTTTTCTCTCGCCGTGCGACGCCTGGGCCGCGCTCGCTCGAAGGCGGCTGCGTCAACGCCACACCCTCCCGACGTGGGGCGGTATGGCTGGCAGGCTGCCCTCCCGGGATCGACCTCGGCGGGGAGTACAACCGGGTGTGCGATCATCGGGTCGTGGATGACCGGCTCCCAGGCGCGGTGGCGAGCACGGCCGATGACCTGAGCGGCAGAGGCGATGTCGCCCAGCCGGGCGTCGTGTCGCTTGGCACCGCCCTCCGGCGTTGGGCCCTTGGCCTCACCATGGGAACTCTCCTCGTCCTGGCGCTGTCCTAATTCTACTCCGACGGGATGCTCGCGATTCTCAGCGCGTTGGGCTTCCTGCATCGCACGGATGACCGACGGTCACGGTGGGCACTGGGCTCAGCGGTGCTGATCGCAGTGCCAGCGGCCCTTGCCGCTGCGGTGCTGTTGAAAGGGTCGCTACCGCAGCCCTGGGACGGCATCCTGTTCGCCGCACTCGGCGCTCTGCTCGGAAGCGTCGCCTACGCTGCCGTCACCCAGATCCGGCCAGGGACACGCTGACCACCCACCGGGGTCATCGTGGCCAACCAGGCTGTCGCCCCTCCACGTCGCGGGCAGCCGGCACCCGAACTCCGGTTGGGGCGTCCGATGTTAGGTTCGCTGGCATGACGCGGCAGATCACGGCCAGCGAGTTTCACGCGGCCGAGGGTGTGGAGGACTGGCGCTCCCTGTATCACCTGGTCTCCGCTCACTTCCCCACCGGTTCGTTGACCGAGGGCATCGCGTTCGTCGATGAGATCGGCCGCCTCACCGACGAGGCCGAGCAGCGGATTCTGACCATCGACGTACGCGGCACCGGCGTGACGGTGTCCCTGTCCCGGCGCGATGCCGGGCTGGCCAGGCGGATCTCGGCCGCCGCCAGGGAGCGGGGCCTCTCCGCCGATCCGACCGCCGTGCAGGTCATCAACCTCACCCTCGACGCGCTCGTCAGCGCGGAGGTGCTGCCGTTCTGGCGTGCGGTGCTCGGCTACTCCCAGATCGGCGACGACTACCTCTACGACCCGTCGCGCCGCGGCCCCGGGTTCGGCGTGCAGCAGATGGACGTGCCGCGCCCGCAACGGAACCGCATGCATCTCGACATCGCTGTTCCGCACGATCAGGCCGAGGCGCGCATCGCCGCCGCCCTGGCCGCCGGCGGCCAGCTGGTTTCCGACGCGCACGCGCCGATGTGGTGGGTTCTGGCCGACGCGGAGGGCAACGAGGTGTGCGTCGCCACCTGGGTCGGCCGCGACCTCAGAGCGTCCGGGGCGATCTGAGCTGCGGGTCCGAGCACCCGCCAGCAGCACGGTCCCCCACGGCTTCTGGCTGCCCAATAGGGTCGGCGGCATGACGCCAGCCCCTGCCACCACCGCCTTCGACTCGCTCCGCCTCGACGCGGTGCCCGACCAGCAAGCGCTGCGCCGGGCCTACGACCTCCCCAGCGAGGCGGCCGTGCGGAAACAGATGACCGAACTCACCGAGCAGACCCGGCGGTTGATCGGCTGTGCGGCGCTTGTCCTGATCGCGAGCGTGGACGCCGAGGGCAACTGCGACGTCTCCCCGCGCGGCGGCCCCGCCGGGTTCGTGGCCGTCCTGGACGCACGGACGGTGGCGATCCCAGACGCGACTGGCAACAAGCGCCTGGACACGCTGCAGAACGTCATCGCCACCGGACGGGCCGGGCTGCTGTTCATCATCCCCGGGCGCACCACGACGCTTCGGGTGAACGGCCGAGCCTGCGTCTCCACCCGCCCCGACCTGCTGTCGCAGCTGACCGCCGTGGGTAAGCCGCCGGCCAGTGCGCTGGTGGTGGGAATCGAGGAGGTCTACCCGCACTGCCCCAAGTCGCTCCTGCGCACCGGGGTCTGGGAGCCCGAGCGGTGGCTGCCAGCGGACGCGCAGCCGACCTCGGCCGAGGTGACGCTGGCCCAGCTGCGGATGCCGGAGCTGACGATCGCCGACATCGAGCAGGCGGAGGCGGACTCGCTGAAGTACCGGTACGAGTGACGAGCCGCGCAACGATCGTTTGAAACGATTCTTCGATCTTCCAGCGGCGGCCGGCCACCAGGACGAGGCTGCGTAGCGGGACGGCCTCGGGTGTCCAGCAGCGGTAGAAGGCCAGCTCGCCAGTCCTGCGGTTGCGGCGGATCAGCAGCCAGTGGTGCCCGCCGTGGGCGTCGGCGGCGTGTGGCAGTGCGGTAGAGGACTAGTCGTAGTAGCGATAGCCTTTCGCGCCTCGACCGGCGGACACCCGCTGCCAGGCGGTGGCAGGAAGACCGGCGGCTAGCACGTCAACGCGGCAGACGCCAAGGCCGGTGATCACCTGATGCGAACAGGCCACGGCCAGGACGTAGCCCAGTCGCAGCTCACGAAGCCGTGCGCCCAGATGCGGATCGTTGCCGTAGGCCTCGTCGCCGGCCACCCATCGACATGGCAGCGCGGCGGTGACCGCCGCGGCGATCATCCGAGACGCGAGCTGCGGCTTGGTCGCGAACCGCACCTGCTCAGGGACACCGGCCTCGGCGCGGCGCTCGGCGTCGTCGCACCAGGACCTGGGCAGGTAGAGCGCCGTGTCGAGCATCGCGTGAACAGCATCGGTGGCGTAGACGAGGTGCACGGCGACCTGACAGTTCTCGATCTTCCCGGCGGTGCCCGAATACTGCCGCTGCACGCCGACGGTGTGCCGGCCCTTCTTCAGATCGCCGGTCTCGTCGATGGCCAGTACCGCCTCGGCATCACCGAGGTGGTGGCCGACGAACTCGCGAACATCGGCGCGGACCTCGGCATCGTCCCACTTCACCCGGGTCAGCAGGTCCTGCATTCCGTCCAGACCCCTGTCACCCGCATGCTCCGCGATCGTCCAGCAGTTCTTTCGTGGTAACGGCGCCAGCAAGCCCCGGACGAAGTCACGCACCCGACGACGAGGCTCCGGCCTGCGGAGACGCTGCCCGGTCGTCAGCATCAGGTCATCGAACAACACCCGCCACCGCTGGGCGTCTACCCTGTATCCGGCAGTCACCGCCGCGTCATGCTCAGTCCACACAACCGTCCATGCTCGATGGTGGCTGCACCCGCTCCGGCCCCGGGTGAGCCCTCCCCCGGATCAGACCAACATCTCTGGCTGGAGTACGAGCTGATCGCAGCCGGCGCCATACCAGGCCTGCCGAGATACTCGCCGCAACGCCGATGACGACGCAGTTCAATAGGCGAGCGGCCGCTGGGACGGAGATTCGGACGGGACTGAGGCCATCTTCAGGCCCCGCTGCGCGCACTCTCGGTTCGGTCAACAAAGTTCTGGAATGCTCCTCATCAATGATCAGGAGAAAGCGTCGTCCTCGCCTCGTCCCCGCCGTACTCGCCGCCCAGGACCCCCGAGCCATCAGCCAGAAACGCCGAGCGACGTCGCCACGAAACATGCCGCCCAGCATGTCCCGAAGCAGCGGCTCCGAGATGGTGCCAATCTCGTAGCCCATCCAGGCGTACTGCAACAGCAGGTTGGTGTAGATGTGCTGCCGCTTGGCGGTGTCATCGGGCAAGTCCAGCGGACCCCAGCAGGGCAGGTAAACAGGTAAATCATCGAGTTGCATCCGGATCAGATCCGCGTGGAAACCGCGGATGGCCTGGATCCGTTCCGCTCTGGTCTGGCGGGCCTGGAGCAGCAGCGACGCCGCTACGCCTCCGAGCGCAAGTGCCGACAGGACCGCCGACGTGGCTCCGTAGGTCTGGCCGATATCACTTAACCGGCCCCAGTCTTCCGCCTCTCCCAGGCTCACAGCTCGCAGTGCGATGGGCGACAGGATCACCAGCCCCACCACGAGAAGGACTACAGCGACTGCGGCCGACGCTTGGCCGACGCGACGGGCCAGGCTCCGCCCTCCTATCGCCGGGCCTGGCACCGAAGCGCCACCGACACTGCGTCCGTCTGCACGGTCCCGACCCCTGGTGCTTCGATGCATCCCGGCATTCTGCCGTCCCGTGCTGCTCTTCTGCTGACCGTAACAATGGCTGGGTTGCGCCCCCGTGCTGCTGTCGTACCAGCGAAGACGGCATGAAGGTTCGGATCACGATCTCCGGCTGGAGTACTAGCCTCGGTGGCATACCACGACGACCGCTTGCCCTTAGGCAACAATCACGGGCGTCTACCTGCTGCTCTGTCGGCCATCCGCTACCGGCGTGGTCCGTGCTCGTCCGGTGGCGCCCGAGCCGGTCGTCACCCAAGCGCCGCCCTGGCTGATCTCGCAGCGGCGACACCTGCGCCCGCGATTGCGGATGCCGGCGATGATCCTGCCCTTGCCGGCGCACACGCGGCCGGCTACCTGCGTGCGTGGGCCGCCCTAGGCATGATGGTGGTCATGGAAAAGAGCCACTCGTTGATCGCGACGATGTGGGCGGTAGCTTGGTAGCGGACGGCGGGTTTGTCGTAGCGAGTAACGAGTGCCCGGTAGCAGCGTCCACCACCCGATCCGGGTACCCGGATACCGGCCAGGACCGGGATTGACTGCGGGCTGTCTCCTCGATGGCCGGTCAGCCCGGTCTACGAGTCGTCTCGGCCCTGCCAGGTCGTCACACAAGCCTCGTTACCCTCGATATCGGCGAGAACCCAGAAGGCGGGAGCATGGGACGCGGATACAAGTCGGCCACCGGCCGTCAGCGCGGCTTCGATCCGCCGTGGAGATTCGTCGTGCGGGACACAGATGTCGAAGTGGATGCGATTCCGGTCCCGGCGTGGCTGATCCATTTGCTGAAACC
Source organism: Micromonospora sp. NPDC049580 (assembly GCF_040675595.1). Lineage (NCBI taxonomy): Bacteria > Bacillati > Actinomycetota > Actinomycetes > Micromonosporales > Micromonosporaceae > Micromonospora > Micromonospora sp. NPDC049580. The sequence continues at coordinate 9,364 of NZ_JBFAPG010000074.1, read as the reverse complement.
AGATCGCCGGACCCTGCCCGACCGGGTCGACGATCGGATCCTTCGGACCGTCGGCTCCCGCCTCGTCCGTGTAGCCCAGCACGGCCTTCCAGAACGGCCTGACCGCTGCGATGTCGAGCGCGTCGATAGCGATCTCCACGAGCTGGACCGACCGGGGCGCTCCCGTACCAATCTCAGGCTCCGTCCGTAGCCCGACATTCCAAATGGCGGCGGAAACTTGATGCGCCAGGTCGATATCGCAAGCGGTAAGCGCCGCCTGATCCAACGATTGCAGGGTCATGACAACCCGGTCTGGCCGGATATCAACGCGTAGGTGCTGATCGGCATGGCTGCCGCACGCCGCCACCACGCGCGCCGCCACCTCAGTTGCCTGGACCAATGAGCCGACGGGGACCGACGTGCGCAACGCGCCCAGCAAATACCGCCATCCCTGGTCGCTGACCGCGTCCGAGGCCGCCCGCCGACTCAGTGTCCGTTCCATGTAGGCATCCTCACATGCGCCCAAACGAATTCCGCACGCTGGCAAGGATCTAAATGGTCTAGACGTAATCGTTACTTGGCGTTGAAGTAGCTCGCTTCCGGGTGGTGGACCACGATGGCGTCGGTGGCCTGCTCCGGCATCAGCTGGAACTCCTCGGACAGCTCCACGCCGATCCGCTCCGACCCGAGCAGATCCACGATCTTCGCCCGATCCTCCAGGTCGGGGCAGGCCGGGTAGCCGAACGCGTACCGGCAGCCCCGGTAGTCGTTGCGCAGGATTCCGGCCAGGTCGCTCGGGTCGTCGTGGCCCAGCGGACGCCCGTCGGGCAGGGTCAGCTCGGCGCGGATGCGCCGGTGCCAGTACTCGGCGAGGGCCTCGGTGAGCTGCACGGACAGCCCGTGCACCTCCAGGTAGTCGCGGTACTCGTTGCGGGCGAACAGCTTCGCCGCGTACTCACTGACGGGTTGCCCGACGGTGACCAGTTGCAGCGCGACCACATCGAGCTGGTCGCCCTTGGGCTTGAAGAAGTCGGCCAGGCAGAGCCGTCGCTCCTGGCGCTGGCGGGGGAAGGAGAACCGGGCGCGCTCCGCGTGCCCGTTCTCGTCGAGCACCACCAGGTCATTGCCTTCGGAGTACGCGGGGAAGTAGCCGTACACCACGGCTGCCTCAAGGACCTGGTCGGCGATCAGCCGGTCCAGCCAGTACCGCAGACGCGGCCGGCCCTCGGTCTCGACCAGCTCGTCGTAGGAGGGCCCGTTGCCACCCCGGGCGCCGTTGAGCCCCCACTGCCCGCGGAACGTGGCCCGCTCGTCGAGCAGCGCCGCGTAGTCGGCCATCGGTACACCCTTGACCACCCGGGTGCCGAAGAACGGCGGGGCGGGCACCTCCACGTCCAGCGCCACATCGGAGCGCACCGAGGAGTCGTGCAGCTCCGGCAGGGACTCGGTGACCATGGTGCGCTGCCGTTCCCGGCGGGCACGACGGGCCGCCAGGGCCGCCTCCCGCTCCGGGTCGATCACCGGCGCTCCGCCGCGCTTGGCGGTCATCACCTTGTCCATCAGGGACAGACCCTCGAACGCGTCCCGCGCGTAGTGCACCTCACCGGGGAACATCGACCGCAGGTCGTCCTCGACGTACGCGCGGGTCAGCGCCGCCCCACCCAGCAGGACCGGCCAGCGGTCGGCGACCCCGCGCGTGGCCATCTCGGCCAGATTCTCCTTCATGATGACCGTGCTCTTGACCAGCAGCCCGGACATGCCGATCGCGTCGGCGCGGTGCTGCTCGGCGGCGTCCAGGATGGCGCTGATCGGCTGCTTGATGCCGATGTTGACGACCTCGTAGCCGTTGTTGGACAGGATGATGTCGACGAGGTTCTTGCCGATGTCGTGCACGTCGCCGCGCACGGTGGCCAGCACGATGCGGCCCTTGCCGCCGTCCTCGGTGGTCTCCATGTGCGGCTCCAGGTACGCCACCGCGGTCTTCATCACCTCGGCCGACTGGAGCACGAACGGCAGCTGCATCTGCCCGGAGCCGAACAGCTCGCCGACGACCTTCATGCCGTCCAGCAGGATGTCGTTGATGATCGACAACGGCGTTCGGCCGCCGGCCATCGCCTCGTCCAGGTCGGCCTCCAGGCCGTTGCGCTCACCGTCGATGATGCGCCGCTTGAGCCGCTCGTCCAGGGGCAGCGCCGCCAGCTCCTGCGCACGGGTGGCGCGCGCGCTGGTCACGTCGACGCCCTCGAAGAGCTCCAGGAAGCGCTGCACCGGGTCGTACCCCTCGCGGCGCCGGTCGTAGACCAGGTCGAGCGCGACCTCGCGCTGCTCGTCGGGGATCTTCGACATCGGCAGGATCTTGCTGGCGTGCACGATGGCCGAGGTCAGGCCGGCCTGGACGCACTCGTGCAGGAACACCGAGTTGAGCACCTGCCGGGCCGCCGGGTTGAGCCCGAAGGAGATGTTCGAGATGCCCAGGGTGAAGTTGACCCCCGGGTAGCGGGTGGAGATCTCCCGGATCGCCTCGATCGTCTCGATGCCGTCGCGGCGAGTCTCCTCCTGACCGGTGGCGATCGGGAACGTCAGCGCGTCGATCAGGATGTCGGCGCGGTCCATCCCCCACCGGCCGGTCAGGTCGTCGATCAGCCGTGCCGCGACCCGGACCTTCCACTCCTTCGTACGCGCCTGGCCCTCCTCGTCGATGAGCAGCGCCACCACCGCCGCGCCGTGCTCGCGCACGACGGGCATGACCCGCGCGTACCGGGAGTCGGGGCCGTCGCCGTCCTCGAAGTTGACCGAGTTGACCACGCACCGGCCGCCGAGCATCTCCAGCCCGGCCTCGACGACGGCCGGCTCGGTGGAGTCCAGCATGATCGGCAGCGTCGACGCGGTGGCGAACCGGCCGGCCAGCTCGCGCATGTCCCGGGTGCCGTCGCGCCCGACGTAGTCCACGCACAGGTCGAGCAGGTGCGAGCCGTCACGGGCCTGGCTGCGGGCGATCTCCACGCAGGCGCGGAAGTCACCGGCGAGCATCGCCTCCCGGAACGCCTTCGAGCCGTTGGCGTTGGTCCGCTCCCCCACCATCAGCACCGACGCGTCCTGGGCGAACGGCACCGGGTGGTAGACCGACGAGACACCCGCCTCGTGCTGCGGCTCGCGGGCCGGGGCGGTGACGCCGTGCAGCCGCTCGGCCAGCACCCGGATGTGCTCCGGCGTGGTGCCGCAGCAGCCGCCGACGAGCCCCACGCCGTACTCGGTGACGAACCGCTCCAGGGCGTCGGCCATCTCCACGGGAGTCAGCGGGAAGTACGCGCCGTCGGCGGTCAGCACCGGCAGGCCGGCGTTCGGCATCACCGACACCGGGATGCGGGAGTGCTGCGACAGGTAGCGCAGGTGCTCGCTCATCTCGGCCGGGCCGGTGGAGCAGTTGAGCCCGATCAGGTCCACCCCGAGCGGCTCGATCGCGGCCAGGGCCGCGCCGATCTCGCTGCCCACCAGCATCGTGCCGGTGGTCTCCACGGACACCTGGCAGATGATCGGCACCTGCTGCCCCAGCTCGGCCATCGCCCGCTTCGACCCGACGACCGCCGCCTTGACCTGCAACAGGTCCTGGCAGGTCTCGATGATCAGAGCGTCCGCGCCGCCGTCGATCAGGCCGGCGGCGTTCTCCTGGTACGCGTCGCGCAGGGTCGCGTAGTCGGCGTGCCCGAGGGTCGGCAGCTTGGTGCCCGGCCCCATCGAGCCCAGCACGAACCGGGGCCGGGCCGGGGTGCTCGCCGCGTCGGCGGCCTCCCGCGCGATCCGGGCGGCCGCCGTCGACAGCTCCCGGATGCGGTGCGGGATGTCATATTCGGCCAGGTTGGCCAGGTTGGCGCCGAAGGTGTTGGTCTCCACGCAGTCCGCGCCGGCGGCCAGGTAGGCGTCGTGCACCCCCCGCACCACGTCGGGACGGGTGACGTTGAGGATCTCGTTGCACCCTTCGAGCCCGTCGAAGTCGTCGAGCGTGAGGTCAGCGGCCTGCAACATCGTGCCCATCGCCCCGTCGGCGATGAGGATCCGATCGGCCAGCACATCCAGCAACGAAGTCCGCACCCGTTCAGGTTAGTGCGATCCTGCGTGAACCCGAGCGCCGTCCGGGCCCGATCCCATATTGTGTCGGGCGGATCACGCTGTCCGGTTCGCCGCCGTATGCCCGGTGGTGGACCGGGCGGACCGGCGCGGCCGACGGGCCGCATCCCTGCCCGGCACGTAGGCTGGCGGACGTGAAGGACAACAGGGACGCCGCCGTGCACCACGGCCCGACGACCGGGCGCGGTTCCGGTGTCGGCCGCGACGAGCAGGGTGAGGTGACGGCGTGACCGAGTTCGACGGACTGCCGGTACTGCGGTCCCCCGTGGCCATTGCCGCATTCGAGGGTTGGAACGACGCCGCCGACGCGTCCACCGCGGCCGTCGAGCACCTGGAGCAGGTCTGGAACGCGCGGCAGATCGCCGAGCTGGACCCGGAGGACTTCTACGACTTCCAGGTCAGCCGGCCCACCATCACCATGGCCGACGGGGAGACCCGCCGGGTGGAGTGGCCGACGACCCGGTTCATGGTGGCGAGCCCCGAGGGCACCGACCGGGACGTCGTGCTGATCCGGGGCATCGAGCCGAGCATGCGCTGGCGGACGTTCTGCGAGCAGGTTCTGGAGATCTGCCACAGCCTGGAGGTGGAGCGGGTGGTGCTGCTCGGCGCGTTGCTGGCCGACGTGCCGTACACCCGGCCGTTGCCGATCAGCGGCAGCGCCTCCGACGCGCAGGCCGCGGAGCGCTACCAGCTCACTCCGACCCGCTACGACGGCCCGACCGGCATCGTCGGCGTGCTGCACGACGCCTGCGCCCGCGCCGAGGTCGACGCCGTGTCGTTCTGGGTGCACGTGCCGCACTACGCCAACAACCCGCCCTGCCCCAAGGCCACCCTCGCCCTGCTGCACCGGGTCGAGGAGGTCGTCGACCTGCCGGTGCCGATGGCCGACCTGGCCGAGGAGTCCGCCGAGTGGGAGCAGCGGGTGCGCAGCGCCGCCGAGCAGGACGCCGAGCTGGGCGAGTACGTCCGCGAGCTGGAGGAACGGGTCGGCGACGAGGGCATCACCCCGTTGACCGGTGACGAGATCGCGCAGGAGTTCGAGAAGTACCTGCGGCGTCGGGGCGGTTCGGCCGGCCCCACCGCCGGCTCCTGGTAGCACTGTTCTCTGCGGGCCCTCGGACCTTTGTGGTCCCGGGGGCCCGTTTTCGCGTGTCCGGGGTGGCGCCGTCACACCCTCTACGGCATCCTAGGAACCTAGATGTGATCAAGGAGGCGGGTGTGCAGATCAACCCCGGCGCGGCCGAGTTCCCCCACCGGCAGATCGCCGCGCAACTCAAGGACCAGGTCCGCCGCGGTGACTGGGGGCCGGGCGAGCGGCTGCCGTCCATCCCGGCCATCGCCGAGATGTTCGGCGTCGCCAAGCAGACCGTGCAACGCGCCGTCGACCAGCTGCGGGTCGAGGGCATCCTGATCACCAAACCCGGCTCCGGTACGTACGTCCGGGGCACCCGGCGCCGACTCAACCGGCTCTCCCGGGGCCGGTACGGCGGTTTCCGGGGCTACCACACCGACCTGGCCGCTCGGTACCGCCAGCAGCTCGTCGCGGTCGGCCGCGCCCCCGCGCCCGCCGAGGTCGCCGACGCGTTCGGCGTCTCCGACGGCACGGACCTGCTCTGCCGCCGCCACCTCGTGCGCACCGACGACTCCCCCGTCGAGGTGGGCGCCTCCTGGTTCCTGCCCGCCGACACCGCCGGCACCTCACTGGAGCGCGCCGAGGCGTTCGGCCGGCCGCTCTACCAGGAGGCCGAGGAGGCCACCGGCCGGCGGTACGTCTCGGCCACCGACACGATCAGCGCCCGCCAGCCCAGCCGGGAGGAGGCCGAGACCCTCCAGATCCGGCCCGACACCCCGGTGCTGCACCTGCTGCACGTCGCCTTCGACGCGAACCGCAAGCCCATCGAGGTGGCCCAGGCCACCTGGCCCGGCCCGATGACCACCCTCACCGAGGAGTACCAGATCCCCGCCCCCACCCGCGACCCGGACCCGGACCCTGGCCTGGTCCTCGGCTGACCCACCCCGAGGGCCAGCGGACCGCGCAGCAAGCCGGCAGCGGAGGGGCGGGGTTGGTGTATGCGCCCTGTCGACCTGCCCCATCTTTGGGACGGAGCCGCACCGACGATCAGGTCCGCAGCGAGCCGGGCCAGCTCGCCGAAGGCTGCGTCAGCTCGTGCGCCTCACCGCCCCACATTCGGGGCAGCTCGACAGGACACACCACAACCACACCCACCCGGCCAGAGAAAGCCTCCCCGGTACGCGCTGGGGGGCGCCGGGCCCCCGGGCAGCGCCGGAAGCACGCCGGGGCCGGACGCGAGTCTTAGAGGCGGATGCCCAGAAGGGCGTCGACCGTCGCGGCGAAGAGCGCCGGCGCCTCGGGGTCATCCGTGGCGCCGGACAGGGTCACGTCGGCCCAGCGGTCGGCCACGGCCAGGGCGCCCGGGGTGTCGAGGTCGTCGGCCAGGCGTTCGCGTACCCCGGCCAGCAGCTCGGCCCCGGACGGCCCGGCGGGCGCGGCGGCGGCCCGCCGCCAGCGGTCCAGGCGCTCCTGCGCGGCCGTGAGCAGCTCGTCGGTCCACGTGCGGTCGCCGCGGTAGTGCCCGGAGATCAACGCCAGCCGGATCGCCATCGGGTCGACCTTGTCGGCGCGCAGCCGGGAGACGAAGACCAGGTTGCCGCGCGACTTGGACATCTTCTCGCCGTCCAGGCCGATCATCCCGGCGTGCACGTAGTGCTCGGCGAACGGCGCCTGGCCGGTGAGCCGCTCGGCGTGCGCGGCGGACGCCTCGTGGTGCGGGAACAGCAGGTCGTTGCCGCCACCCTGCACGTCGATCCGGTCGCCGAGCAGGTTCAGCGCGATGACCGCGCACTCGATGTGCCAGCCCGGCCGGCCCGGGCCCAGCTCCCCGCCCGGCCAGGACGGCTCCCCCTCGCGGGCGCCGCGCCACAGCAGCGGATCGAGCGGGTCGCGCTTGCCGGCGCGGGCCGGGTCACCGCCGCGCTCCGGGAAGATCTCCAGCATCTGCTCGCGGGTCAGGTTGGACTCGTAGCCGAACCGGCCGGTGGCGGAGATGTCGAAGTAGACGTCGCCGGTGCCGTCGTCGAGCCGGTACGCGGCGCCATCCTTGAGCAGCACCTCGACCTTGTCGGCGATGTCCGGGATCGACTCGACGGCGCCCACGTAGTGCTCCGGCGGGATGATCCGCAGCGCCTCCATGTCCTCGCGGAACAGCGCCGTCTCCCGCATCGCCAGGACCACCCAGTCCTCGCCGTCGCGGGCGGCCCGCTCCAGCAGCGGGTCGTCGATGTCGGTGACGTTCTGCACGTAGCGCACCGGGCGCCCGGCGTCCCGCCACATCCGCTGCACCAGGTCGAACGTGATCATGGTGGCGGCGTGGCCGAGGTGGGTGGCGTCGTACGGGGTGATGCCGCAGACGTACATGCTTCCCGCGTCGACCGGCTCGCTCGGGTGGACGCCCTGCCGCGCCGAGTCGTACAACGCCAGCGGCTCGCCTCTGCCCGGCAGCCGTGGCACCTCGTGTCCCGCCCAAGACTCCATGGCCTCAGCCTAACCAGCCCTCAGGCGGCACCGGGCCGCCCCACGGGTGATCAAGATGACAGCGGTTCACATCGGCGGCCAGGGCACCGCCGGCCAGTCCTCCGGCGGCTGCGGAAAGCGGCCGGTCTTGCGCAGAACGTCGATGCGGACGGCCAACTCGGCGATCTCGCTGATCGTCAGGTGATCGGCCAGCTCGTCGCCGAGCGCCCCGGCGACCTGCCCGGCAAGGCCGTCGAGCATCTCCACGGCGTCCGGCGGCAACTGCTTTCCGGCCCAACCCCACAGCACCGTCCGCAGCTTGCCCTCGACGTGGAAGCTCACCCCGTGGTCCACGCCGTAGATCCGGTCGTCCGCGCCGACCAGCACGTGGCCACCCTTGCGGTCCGCGTTGTTGATCACCGCGTCGAGCACCGCGAGACGGGCCAGCCGGGGGTCGTCGGCGTGGGCGAGGGCGTACGCGACGCCGTCGTCGTCCCGTGCCGCCGCGATGGGGAACCAGCGTGGCGGCAGCTCGTCGGCCGGCACGAACCCGACGAGCGGCTCGGCGTCGTCCGGCTCGTCGATCCAGAGCTGGCAGGAGCCGGGGCCGAACGGCCCGTCGCGCAGCACGGTGGGCGGCACCAGACCCCAGCCGGTGGCGTCGGAGACCAGGAACGCCGACACCTCCCGCCCGGCGAGGGTGCCGTCCGGGAAGTCCCACAGCGGGCGCTCGCCGCGCACCGGCTTGTAGACACAGCGGGCCGTGACCCCGTCGAGGGTCAGGATGCCCCGCAGGGTGGTGTTCGACGCGTCGACCAGCCGGCCCTCCAGGTCGAGCGTGCCGTCGCGCAGCAGCCGCAGCGCGGCGTCACCGTCGCGCAGGGGCTCGAGGCCGGACAAGGTCACCGGTGGTAACCGTTGTGCCGCGGGCACAGGTGCCCGGCGGGATCCAACGGCTGGCCGCACAGGGGGCACGGCGGCCGGCCCGCGTTGACCACGCGCCGGGCCCGCTCGATGAACTGGCGGGTGGCCTGCGGGGTGAGCCGGACCCGGAGCCGGTCCAGGTCCTCGTCCGGCTCGTCGTCCTCGTCCTCGTCGTCTTCGTCGTCCTCGTCGCCCAGCTCGACCTCGGGCTCCACCTCGCCGGCGGCGATCGCCTCGATCACCACGGTCGCGGTGTCCACGTCGAAGGCCAGCCCGAGGGTCCCGACGCGGAACTCCTCGTCGACCGGAGTGTCCAGCGGCTCGTTGTCGCCGATCACCGGCGCCAACTCGGGCAGGTCCACCCCGAAGCGACGCTGCGCCTCGGTGAGCAGCTCCTCCAGCTTCTCGGCGAGCAGGGACACCTGGACCTTCTCCAGCGCGACGCTGACCAGCCTGCCGCCGCCGCGGGCCTGCAGGAAGAACGTGCGCTCCCCCGGCGGCCCGACAGTCCCGGCGACGAACCGCTCCGGCGGTTCGAAGGCGTGCACCTGGTGGGTCATACCCACGACCCTATCCGGCCCGCCATGGCATCGCGCACCCCACCGACCCGAATCACCGCAGGGGCAACGCGCCCGGTGTATCGGGGGCCACACCCGGGCGTGGCGGCCCCCCGGGCCGTGGCGGCCTCGGCGTTCGCGGGGGTCGCGGCCCCGGCCGTGGCGGCCTTGGCCGGTGGTGGTGGCGTCACCGCGCGCGTCACCTGGCCGCACCCGCCCCGCCGCCCACGGCGGCGTCCGAGTCGGC
>NZ_JBFAPG010000073.1:0-18300 GCF_040675595.1 Micromonospora sp. NPDC049580 | reverse complement strand
GTGGCCGCTCGCGCGCGGACCTGCTCGACCGGTTGCGCGCCCGTCGGGCCGAGGCGGATCTCCACCGACGACACGTGTCAGCGGGATTTGCGCCCCCGACCGGTCCGCCGGCCTGCCGAGGACCGAAGCTTCGCGCCTCTCGTCGCCGAGGACGGCTTCCACCGAGGGCGGCAGGCAGGCGCCGCCGTCGCCGGCCCCGCCTCGACGTGGCGATCCTGCGGCGGCTCCGGATTGCGGCCGAGCTGGCGCCGGACCTCCTCGCCAGGTTTGGCAGCGTCAAGGACCAGACGCGCGGTGGCTTCCGCGGCCGCGCGCTGAGACTCGGGCAGGACGCTGGTGTAGATGTCCGCCGTCAGTTGGATGGTGGCGTGCCCGAGCTGGTCCTGCACCGCTTTGAGATCGGCGCCGGCCTCCCGCGCCAGCGTCGCCGCGCCGTGCCGCAGATCGTGCAGCCGGATCGGCGGCAGCCCAGCCCGGTCAACCAACAGCCGCATCCGCTGGGTGAGATAGCCCGGGTGAATCGGCATCCCGTCGGGTCCGGTGAACACGTAACCGCTGTCGTGCCACACCTTCCCGGCCGTGGCCCGCAGGTCGCGCCGCTGGGTTTGCCGCTCGCGGTGCTGGCGCAACACCCGCACGGTGTGCTGGTCCAAGGCCACACTGCGGGGGCTGGTCGCGGACTTCGGTGGCCCCTCGTGCACGTCGTAGCCGGCGGTGGTGCGCTGCCGCACCACCGACACCTGGCCCGCGTGCAGGTCGACCTCGCTCCAGCGCAGTCCGGCGGCCTCTCCGCGGCGCAGACCCCGCAGGGCGATCAGCCACCACAGGGCGAACAAGCCGTCGTCGCGGACGTAGTCCAGGAAAGCGGCGAGCTGTGTGGGTGTCCATACCGCGACGGTGGGCCGCTCACCGGTGGCCCTCCACTCGGCGACGCGGGCCTCGGTCCACACTTGGGCCTGGGGACGGGGGCGCGCGGGTAGCTCCAGGTGGCGGGCCGGATTGGTGACGAGCAGACCCTCGCGGACAGCGCCGGTCAGCGCCGCCCGCAGAGTCGTGTGGATGTGCTGCAAGGTGCACGGGCTCTGCGGTTGCCCGGACCGGTTGCGGGTGGTCGCGATTTGGGCGAACGCCGCGGCGAGCTGCCGCGTGTTCAGGTCACCGAGGATCAGCTGGCCGATGTGCGGGATGAGGAACCGCTCGACGTCGTGGCTGTAGTGCATTCGCGTCGTCGGCCGGATCCGGGTCCTGGTCGACAGCCAGTACCGCAACCAGCGGGTGACGGTCCAGGACCGGCCGGCCTGCTCCTCCCGGGACAACGCCAGCAACTCGTCACGCGCCGTGCGCGCCGCCGCCTCCGACGCATAGCCACCCCGGCGAATCCGCTCGGTCTGCCCGAGCAGGTTGCGGGTTGAGCAGTGGAAGTACCAGCTGCCGTGCCCGCGCTCGGTCAGGCGCGGACACGACGTGCCCCGCCGCCGGCTGGTCACCGGGTCCACACACCGACACCGCTTCACGATGACACCCTGACTGTTCATGATCTCCCCCTCTGATCTGCTCAGGGCTCATCGTCACGAAACCGCAGGTAGCGAATGAGGGCTTCAACCCGAAATATTCGGCATCCGTCGAGTAAGAATGGAATGAGGTGAAACGTGGCCGACGCCAATGACCGGTCAGGGGCCACGCCATTTGATCGATTTGCCGAGAGAGTCAAGTTGAGGTCACCGGCGCGACGGTGTAAGCCGATCATCGATCACGCACACCAACGTTAGAACGATTGTTCGACTTGACTCGATGCCGGAAGGTGATTCGGCGGATCGTTCTGGCGAAGTCCGGGTCGCAGCCGTAGGCCGTGGCCGCCTCGCTGCCGATACTCGATGAGAGCCAATCGCGGCCCGGTGCGCAAAATGATGGCCTGCCTGAACAGCACATGGGCCTCCCAGCGTCAGTGCTGGAAGACCCCTGGTGTCTGCAGTGGCCGCTCGGCCCGGGTACGTCGCAGATGCCGGCCCGGCGACCCTGCTGGCGTTTGATTGGCCGCGTCGCACGCCATTTGTGTCAGTAGGGTGCGGCACACTCAGCAGTGCGGGCATGCGTTGCGACGTGATTGGCGGCTATGAAAATCACAGGCGAACGGATCAGGGCTGCGCTGGACTTGAACCCGACCCTGACGCTGCTCAAGGCGTACTCGAGAGAGTGGGTGCTGCCTCTGTTCGCCGAGCACCTCGAACAGGTTGACGGGTCGGTTTCCGCCGAGTGGTTCCACGAACGAGTTTCCGAGGCGCGCGAGAAGATCCCCGAGTGGCAGGGCACTGTCACGCCGGCCGATCACTGCCGGGACTGGATCGAGAAGCGCTGGCTGGAGACGGAGACGCTCAACGGACGTCTGAGGTACCGCCTGTCGCCCTACTCCCTGCGAGTGCTGCGGTTCGTCCGTGAGCTCGTCGAAGGTGAGACGACCGTCAGCGGCGCCCGCCTTGGCTCCATCTCGAACGCGGTGCGGCTCCTGGCCGACATGACCAACCCGGACCGGGGCGTCCAAGTGCGGCGCATTGACCAGCAGATCGCCGGGCTGCGTAAGAGACGCGAGGACGTCGCCTCCGGTCGGGTGCGGCTGGCGACGGTGGAGGAGATGAAGCAGCAACTGCTCGAGATTCTTGCCATGACGCGGTCTCTGCCAGCCGACTTTCGGCAGTTGCGCACCATGGTGGAAGACCGTCACCAGGAGGTGGCGCGACGGGCAATGGTCCAGGGACCGCGCAAGGCGGACCTCGTGGAGGACTACCTTCGCGAGAACGATCTGTTGTCGAAGACGAGTCAGGGCACGGCATACCTCGGGTTTTCCCGGCTGCTGTCGTCCCGGCAAACCGAGCAGCTCCGTGCCGACATCGACCAGATCCTCGCGCAGGGATTCGCGCGCGAGCATGTGACTGCCGCGCAGCGTGAAGAACTCGACGGCATGCTCTCGACTTTGCTCGCCGCGGAACTCGACGCGCAGAACAGCTACGTGCGCTGGTCTGCATCGCTGCGCCGCTTCCTCACGCGTGTGGCTCACGGTCGCCACCAGCGGCTGCTCAGCCTCGCTGATCGCGCCTTGTACGCCGGTACCGCTTGGGTGCAGGCCGAACGGGGGCAGCGGTATGTCCCGCAGGACGTGCTCGGCGTGGGTCCACACGCCGTCATCGACATCTCTCAGACTCAGCTGTGGCGCGACCACGGCCCGCAGGAGGTCATCGTTGAGGTCACCGAACAGCGCAGGACTCTACCGACGGAGGACCGGGCTGCCCTTCGGTTGGCGGCCGGAACCAGCCCGCGTGCCGTGGGACGAACCATCAACACGCTGCTCGTCGGCCGGCCGGTGGTGACCGGCGCTGAGGTATTCGATGCCACCGCGGAAGAGTTTCAGCGCTTGGGCACCCTGGTGAGCCTGCTGGATCTTGCAGTCCTGCACGGACAGGTCGATACGGACCTCGTCGAGACGGTACGGCTGTCCGGAGACCGGGCGACCACCCTCATGGCCGCGCTGCCTCACCTCGTCTTCGATGCCCCCGTGCCCACGAAGGAGATGCCGTGAGCGATCGCATCGACGTCCTCGATGAGGACTCAACACCCAGCGACGACCTGGACGAGTACGGCTTCGACGGCGACGATCCGGACAGCCCAGACGGGTCGCGCCTGCCAGCCCCGGCGCGACGGGCGCTGGCGACTCTGTTAACCAACAGATTCATCACCCGCTCGCGCAACCGGTCGGCGTGGGAGGCGCTGCTGGCGTACGAGAACGAGATCCGTGAGCGTCTCGCCGACATGTACCTGCTCCTCATCGTCGACAAGGACTATGAGGTGGCGTTCAAGCGGCAGGACCCGGCCGAGGATGCTCCGAAGGTGCTGCGCCGCGACAAACCGCTTCACCGTGACGCGTCCCTGCTGCTCATACATCTGCGCAAGGAACACGCATACACCGACGCAACCGACGACCCGGTCGTGATCACCACGGCCCAGGTAGCGGAATTCCTGCGCCCGTTCCGCGAAGACGGCGACGGCGACGAGGCCAAGTTCGAGCGCCGCGTGGACGCTGCCATCCGCGCGGTGGCCGAGTTGAAGCTGCTGACGTCAGACCCGGACGCGGACTACCTGTTCACCGTCTCGCCGGCCATCGTGCCGCTGATCGGCGCCGACGAGATGATGCGCATGGAACGGCACTTCCTCCAAGCGGCAAGGGCAGCGGGTGGGACTGACGAGTCCGAGAACAACGAGACAGGCGAGGACCTCGCATGACGACACTCCACGCGGCGGCGGAACCGATTGAGGAAGACCTCGCCTCAGTGGTTGTTCCCGACGGGCAAGACGCGGGGCAGTTTCGCATCAGCACGGTGCAAATCCTCAACTGGGGCGCGTACTCCGGACTGCAGACCATGACCGTGGCACGCTCGGGCACCGCGATCGTCGGCCCGTCCGGGCGCGGCAAATCCACCCTGCTGGACGCCGTGGCCTCGGTGATCCTGCCGAACCCACAGGAGTTCAACCAGGCCGCTCGCGACGACCGCGGCAAGAAGCGGGAACGGACCGTCTATTCCTACGCGCGCGGTCACACCGACCAGAGGCGGGACGACAACCGGCGCTCCGCAACAACGAACTACCTGCGACCGCCCGGCGGGCCAGGATTCCCCTGCGGCGCGGCGATCACCTGGGAGACCCGCGACGGGCGACGCGCCACATCGTTCCGCCTGGCGTGGGTCGGCTCGGACGCCGACGGACCAGAAGGGATCAACGGTGCCACCGTCTACGGCTTCATCAACGACCACTTCGACCTGACACAGCTCCGCGGCATCACCGCCATCCGTCAGGGGGCCTCCCCGCTGTCGAAAACCTCCCTGGAACGTCTCATCGACCAGAAGCGGGGCGACGTCGTGGACTCCTCGCAAGCGCGTGTGCACGCAAAAATGCGCACAGTCATGGGGATGGGAGCCACCGACGACTCGCAACGCCTGGCCATGCAGCTACTGCGACGAGCCCAAGCATCCAAGGGCATCTTCTCCATCAACGCCCTGTTCAAAGAGTTCGTCCTCACCGAACCGCTCGCGCTGACCCGCTGGGACATCGCCCTACAGGCTTACCGAGAGGCATCTCGACTGTATGAGGAGTTCGAGACAGCGCGGCGCCGCACCGACGCACTGGCCCCGCTGCCGGTGATCGCCGAGAAGTACCTCGCCGCCGGCGCTGACTACGTAGCGAAGGCCGTGCTGCTCAGGGGTGACGGCGATGGCCCCACACGGCTTCATGTCTGGCATGCGGAGAAGATCACCGGATGGGCCGAGAACACCATCGACGACAACCGCCTCGCCAAGGCGGCCATAGACGAGAAGCACGCCGGCGCCGTCAAGGCTGCCAACGCCGCCGACCAGCGCGAGAAGGACACGATCGCTCAGCTCGTCGCGGCCGGCGGTGACCGATCGGAAATGGTCAAACTGCAGCTCGAACATGTCAGGGAGAACCTTCAGCGGGTGGAGGCAGAGCGGCTTCGGTTCGGCAACCGCCTGTCCGTGTTCAAGATGTCCCTGCCCTCGTCCGCGGGCGATGTGACTCTCACACACGCCAGTCTCGACGACCTCGCCGCGCAGGAGGAGAAGGCGGGGCAACGCGCCGCCGAGAAAGCCAGCAAGGCTGCCGGACGGCTGTGGCAGCTCCGCCAGGACGCCGCAACCCAAGAGCGGGAGATCACCGGGCTGAAGGCACGACGCAGCCTCATCCCCGAAGAAGCCGACACGCGCCGCAACCGGATCGCCTCCGACCTCGGCATCGACACCAACCGGCTTCGCTACGCCGGCGAGCTGCTACAGCTCAAACCCGAACACCGTCGGTGGGAGAAGGCGGTCGTCGGCCTGGTGCTGCCGTTGTCGAGCACCCTCCTCGTCGACAGCGTTGATTTCGCGCGCGTGCGCCGGTATGTGCACGACCACGACATGCGCGGGTCGGTCACCCTCGCCCCTGCCCTTTCCGGGACACCAAGCCCCGCCCCGACGGACGGCAGCGTTCCGGCGCTGCTCGACATCGCCGAGCACCCGTTCCATGGCTGGCTTGCGACTGAAATGAACGAGACCGTGAACTACCACTGCGTGGAGACGGACGCGGAGCTGGACAACCGTCACCCGGGATGGGCGCGCGGATCGATCACCCCGGCCGGTATGCGTACCGGCTCCCGGCAGCGGTTCACCAAGGACGACCGCCGCCTGCGCTACCCCTGGCTCGGTTGGGACACCCGCCGGCTGCTGCAGGAACTGAGCGACGAGCTCGAATCGACCCGGCGAGAACTACGGGCCGCCGCCGTGGCGGCGGAAGAGGCCGACACACAGCGCAATACGACCCGCGCGCGATTGGAAGAACTGCAGGCGATCCGCGCCGACCTGACCTGGGACCGGATCGACTCGTCAGGCGCCCAACAGCGGATAGAAGAACTCGAAGCCCAGCTCGCGCAGGCCAACTCACCCGAAGTCACGCACCTGACGGAGTTATTGCAGAAGCAGCGCGAGGCGGCGGTCGCCGCCAGCCGTGAGGTGCAAAGGCTTCACGAGGAGCAGAAGGGGCTGGACAAGCAATGGGGCGACCTGGTCTCGGCCGTGGACGACGCCAAGGACCTCGTGGATGCCGAGCAACCACTGAGCGCCGACGAGCGTGCCGCGCTCGCCGCCACCCCCTTCGCCGCGCCGACCGACGCCACAGGGGTTACCGCGAGCCTGAGGGCAGCGATCGACGATCTCCGCAAGCAGATCGACCGACACAAGGACGACCGGGAAAAACTCGAGACCGCCGTGGTGGGCCATATCGCCGCCTACCGGAATCTGGATGATCGCACCGCGCGCGAAGTTGATGGCACCATCGAGTCTCTGCCGTCAGTGTTGGCGATCTACGAGCAACTTGTCACCGACGACCTGCCGCGGGCGAAGCACGCGTGGCTGGCGAAGGTCGACGACGACATGAACCGGCAGCTACGCGGCCTGCTCGTGCAGATCGACGACGACGCGCGAACGATCAAGCGCGGGCTGAACCCCATCAACGACGTGCTGCGCCACGTGCGGTTCCGCGCGAACGCCACGCTGAGCATCGAACCGATCGAGCGACCAAGCAGCGACCTGAAGGACTTCCGCCAGATCATCACCCGCTACACCAGCAACACCGTCGGACAGGACGCACAACGCGAGGCCGACCAAGTAGAGAAGTCCTTCACCCGGCTACGCAAACACCTGGCCAAACTCGATGACCCCTCAAGAGCCGGAGAAGCCTGGCGCCGGCGAGTCTTCGACGCCCGCGAGCACGTCGAGTTCCAAGCCATCGAAACCCGCCCCGACGGAGTCAAGGTCGTCCACGACGGCGTCTCCGGCATGAGCGGCGGCGAAGGACAGGAACTGATCGCGTTCATCCTCGGCGCCGCCCTGCGGTTCCGCCTCGGCGAAGGCCACGACGGCCCACCCACCTACGCGTCGGTCATCCTCGACGAAGGATTCGTCAAAGCCGACAGCGACTACACCGGCCGAGCCCTCTCCGCGCTGCAGGCCCTCGGCTTCCAACTGATCGTCGGCGCGCCCCGCGAAAAGGCGACCGCCTTCGAGGACTACGTGGAATCCGTCGCCTACATCAACATCGACGTTGATGACCCCACACGAGTCCGCATCTACCCCATGACGATGCAGGAGGCACTGCGCATCGAGCAGGAGCAGACGTGATGCGAAACCCCGACCTGATCTTCGACCAAGTCCGCGTCCGGTACCGCGAGAACTGGCGCGACTGGCTGCTGCACGGCGACGACGCACATTTCTCGTTCCCCCTCGCCGCACCGTCAGCGGATGCGATCGCCCGCAACTACGACGCAGTCGGCCAATGGCTGCGCGCATGGCGGACCTGGTCGGAGACACAGCCCGTCATCCGGCTACGCACCGTCACCCGCCACACCGTCGTAGGCACCCAAGAAGTATTCACCCACCTGGACCTCCCCACGATCGACGACCTTGTAGCCCTCGATCATGGCCTCGCCGACCACTGGTTGCGGGCGAAGGCCAGGTGGATGCATCTCATCGCCCTGCCCGGTGGCGTGGCCACCGAGCGGCTACGCCCCCACCTGCAGCAGATCGTCGACCTGGACAACGCCGACTTCGAGATTCTGCTCAGGTCCGCCGTCTGGTTCACCGAGCACCCGAGGTCCGGACTGACCATCCGGCAGGTGCCCGTCCTGGGTATGCACACCAAGTGGCTGGCCCGCAACCGCCGGCTCGTCCTGGCCTGCCTCAACATCACCCCTTCGCCAGGCGGCAGCACTGATCAACCGCACGAGGAACTGGAGCAACACGACCTGGATCCGCTCGGCCTCAAGGCCCTGCCCGTGCATGTCGATGTGATCCTGGCCGATCCCGCCGACCGTGCGCTGGTGGGCGGCCTACGGCACCTCCGCGCACCACTGCCGGAGGTTAACGCGCTACCCCTCCGCCCTGAGAAGGTCATGATCGTCGAGAACAAGGAATCCGCTTACCTCGTCCCCGATCAACCACGGACCGTGGTCATCCACTCGCTCGGCAACCATCTCAGCGTCCTTAACGAGATCGACTGGCTGCAAGGCGCCCGTCATTTCTACTGGGGAGACCTCGACCGAGCTGGAATGACCCTACTGTCACGGGCGCGCTCCCAGCTGCCACGCCTCATGTCCATCCTCATGGACCCGGCCACGCTCGAAGAACACCAAGCCCTCGCCATCAAGGACGAGACCCGAGCCGACCCGCCGGAATCCAACCTCACCGACATCGAAGCCGCTGCCCTGGCGGGACTCACTACGGAGCACGGCACCTACCTGCGCCTCGAGCAGGAACGGCTTCCATCGCCCTTCGTTCTCCACCAGCTAACTCGCGCCCTCGAAGCGCACAGCTTTGACCGAGGACGGTAATGGCCGTGGGTGGGGCAGGGGCACCGGCCAGTCGGGCGTACCGCAGGCAAGCTGCCGCCATCCGCCGGCTCGTCGTTCCCCAGGTGCGACGGCGCTTGGGTTAGTCAGTCTCACACCGGGTAATGCCGGGCATTTCCTAGCGAGGGTGTTGCATCGGTCAGCGGCGAATGAGGAGGATACGTGACAAGGCGGAACATGGATGCGAGATTCACGGATCGAATCCGCCACGGGGCGGCATGGCGCTGGCCGTGGATAGCCGCCACTACTGCGGGGGTACTCGCGGCGCTCTTGATCACCCCCACCACGGCCTTCGGTGACGCCACCCCTGCGCACACCGGTGAGTATGGCCGCCCGGGGTACACGGAGAACGATACGAGCGAGTACCTACGTACCGACGGCGGCGACTTCCGCGAGGTGGTGCAGGAGTTGCGTCCGACAGAGGTGCCGGTACCGCCGGGCTACTCGTTTGCTCCTGACATTGACGAATTCGTCTCTGGGCTTGGAAGCGAACCGGCGGTGATACCGGTGACTGCCGTCCGTGGAACCTACGCTGCGTGGGCGGCGTGCGCCTGGAAGGCAGATTGGCTGGCTGCGCAAGCCGCAGAAGATGGACCTCGATCTGCGACGGCCGTGGCCATACTCCGAGAGGTGCCTTCGTGGCCGCTCATCATTCAGACCGACGGCGGCGGGATCCGTCAGCAGCACCGCAAGGTGGCGGAGGCGGCCGAGCGAGCAGACCTGTCGGTCGTCCGCGACGATGTCCGTGACAACTGCCCAAGGCACTTGATCAGCAAGTCCCGGTAACCCCTCGCCTCCACACCTCGCACACCTCGCCACCTATTCTTGCGGTCTGAGTTCCGGCATCGATCACGGTTTGCCAGTCAGTTGAGTGTCGATCTTTAAGACACGCG
Source organism: Micromonospora sp. NPDC049580 (assembly GCF_040675595.1). NCBI lineage: Bacteria > Bacillati > Actinomycetota > Actinomycetes > Micromonosporales > Micromonosporaceae > Micromonospora > Micromonospora sp. NPDC049580. The sequence continues at coordinate 8,466 of NZ_JBFAPG010000073.1, read as the reverse complement.
GACGATGTCGTGGGAGCGACCGGGCCGGCACACTGCGTGCATGTCGACTTCGACCTCGCCCAGACCTGTCCAGCTAGAGACGGTGCGACCTGACGACAGCGACGCGGTCTCGCAGGCGTTCGAGCTCGGTTGTCAGTTCAAGGCTCGACTCGGTATGCAGATGCGTGGGGCCTATGAGCAAGCGGCCGGGCATGGGCACCTGCTGGTGGCCAAACAAGACGGCAGAGTGATCGGGTTCGCGCTCTACGGCATCGCCTACCAGCGAGTGCGCCTCGCCTATCTGTGCGTGAGCCCGGAGCATCGCCGCGGTGGGATCGCGGCCATGTTCGTGGAGCACCTCTCGGCGAAGCATTCTGATCTGGCCGGCATCAGTGTCAAGTGCCGGCAGGACTACGGGATCGACAAGCTGTGGATCGATCTTGGATTTCATAAGAGATCACAGGTGCGGGGGCGAAGCCACACCGGCCACCTTCTCGACGTCTGGTGGCGTGACCACGGGCACCCGGATCTGTTCTCACGGCAGGATCCGCCTTTGCTGCGAGCCGCCCTGGACAACAACATCATCCGTGACCTGGGACCGGCGCAGAGCCGACCAGGCGCCAGTGAATCCCTGGCGCTGCTCGCCGATCACCTCACCGACCAACTCGAGTTGGTGGTCACCGCCTCGGTCCGCCGGGAGATCTCCGATCTGGATCCCGGCGCGACAAGAGACGCCTGCGAGGAGGTGATGAGCAGGTGCACACCTGCGGCGCCTGTCTCACAAGCCGTCAAGGCCGCCCAGAAGTCTCTCCTGGACCGCGTCGACGCCGAGCACAGCCCGTATCCCGCTGGGCGACGCGATGAATACGACCTACGCCACGTCGCCTCGGCCGCGGCGGCGAAGGTCGGCGTCTTCGTCACGCACGACACTCGGCTAATCAGCGTCCTGAGGAAGCCAGCCCGAGCCCTGGGGTTGCGCATCCTCGAGCCCGCCGATGTCGTCGTGCACCTCGACGAACTGACACGAGCCGAGGCATACCAACCCGTGGCGTTGCTCGGCACCGGCTACCAAATCAAGGCCCTGGGATCGGAGCAAGACCAGGCTGTCGAGCACCTGGCCGCGACCGTCAGCGGCGAGAGCCGCAAGGAGTTCCTCCGCCACGTTCATGCCCTCGCCGTCGCGCGCACCCAGCGTCATGCCGTGATCACCCCAGACGGGGACGTCGCCGCTCTCTATGTAACCGGCCAGCACGGCTTCGCGCTCACGGTGCCGCTGCTGCGCGTGGCCAACCAGCCTCTGGCCGACACCATGGCTCGTCAATTGTTGCTGATCCTGCGCAACCAGTGCCGCGCCAGCAAGCTCGCCGCGATCGTCATCGACGACCCTCATATGTCACCTGGGACGCAACGCGCACTGCTCGACGACGGCTTCCAACAGATCAACGGCAGATGGATAGCGTTCGTGATCGACACCTGCGGCACCGCAGCCGACGTCGAACGGGACGCCAGCGCGGTAGCGCGACATCTCGACTTACCCGAGCCAACCCCGTTAAGATCCACTATGCCCGCCGCCGTCGTCGCTCAACTCGAGCGCAACTGGTGGCCAGCGAAAATCATCGACACCGCCCTGCCCACCTACGTCGTGTCGATCCAGCAGCGGTGGTCCAACCAGCTGTTCGGCGTACCCACACCACTATGGCGCGAAGACCTCGGCCTCAGCCGCGAACACGTCTACTACCGCGCCGCCACAGGCGGCCCCGCCGCACCCGCCCGCATCATGTGGTACATGAGCGGCAACACGCCAGCCGCACCCGGCATCATCGGCTGCTCCCAGCTAGAGCTGGACGTCATCGGCACACCCGCAGACCTGCACGACCGCTTCCAACACCTCGGCGTCTGGGAACTGTCGCAAATCCAAGGCACCGGGGAAAGCCAACGACGCCAAGCCCTGCGCGTCACCAACACCGAAATCTTCCCTCACCCCGTACCGCTACCGCGACTGAAGGCCCTCAGCGGATCACGAACCGGCCTGCTCTACCCACTTTCACCACGCAAGATCGAACCTGAAATGTTCGCTCAACTTTACCGGGAAGGCTTCGATCAGCATGCGTGAAGAGCCACCAGCCTTACTACTGTCCCTACGCCCGCGGTACGCCGAGGCGATCCTTTCCGGACACAAGACAGTCGAGGTACGCCGCCGCAGAGTCGCCGCCCGCGAAGGATCTCCTGTGGTCCTGTACGCCAGCTCGCCGGTGATGGCCGTCGTGGGAACCGCGCAGCTTGAACGGTCCGAGACGCTCAGCGTGCAGGACGCCTGGAGTAGCCATGGACACGCGATGGGCATCAACCGACGCGAGTTCGATGACTATTTGACCGGGACTGAGACAGCCTGCCTGCTCTTCCTGACCAAGGCATCACCCCTGGGCACCCCCCTGCCACTCAACGACCTGAGAAGCAGTCGAGCGTTCCATCCACCGCAAAGCTATCGATACGTGGCCGAATCCGACCCAACCGCTATCCGGCAACTCGCGGCCCAGCGGGCTTAGGTTGATCTACTGAGGGGTCACACGTAGGAATGCTGGACGGCGAGGACGGCACCTGCGGACGCGGTATCGGGCAGGGGTCACCAAGGTGTTGTTTCCGGGCTTGATGCGACAGGTTGGCAGCGGGTGATCGGTACCCGGCATAGTCGGGGCCGTCGGCAAGTCGCGGCGAGGGAAGGCCGATATGGTTCACGCTGACGAGGCGGAGGTCGCAAACCGGGCCGAGGCGCTTTCGTGGGCCGCTGCCCCTGCAGGGCCCCTTCCAGCGCCACCGCTTGACACCCGGGCTCAGATGCTGCCGATCGGTGACCTGCAGTGGGATGACGCCGAGCGTCTTTTTGTCAGGCTGTTGGATACGGTCCAGCCGCTGCAGTTCGTCAAGCTTTTCGGCGTTCGAGGGCAGGCCCAAGCGGGGATCGATGCCTACGCCCGGCTCCCGATCGACCTGACTCCGGATGGGAATGGCGGGCGTGACTACATCACCCTGCAGTCCCGCAGGGTCAGGTCGCTGACCCCCGCCAAGATCAGGAAAGCTGTCGATGACCTGTTGAAGGGTGGATGGGCCGATCGGACGGCGACCTTTTACTTCGCCACCTCCTTCGATCTTCAGGACACGAAGTTCGACATCATGATCCGGGAGCAGACCGAACGGTTGGCCGGGCTCAGGATTGCCTTCGTCCCGTGGGGTCTGCAGGAAATCTCCACGCTCCTGAAGGACCAGCCGCGTCTGGTCGATGACTTCTTCGGGCGGGCATGGGTCGGACGCTTCTGCGGCCAAGAGGCAGCCCAGGCCCTCACCGAAACCCTGACGCGCGCGCTTTCTCCCGATCCGCACGGCTTGGATCCAGCGGTCGCGGTGACACAGCGCCCTGTGGACGAACGGCGGGTTGCGGTACCACGCCGCGTCGGGCTCGTGCCTGCCCTCGCGGCGTCATTTCAGCCGCGTGGCGGGTTTCATGATGATGTCCGCCCCGGGGAGACAGTTGTCCTAACGGGTCTGGGTGGCGTCGGTAAGACACAACTCGCCGCTGACTTCGTCCGCGCCTACGGCCCAGACTCCGCCGTCGTCGTCTGGGTGACCGCGACGTCTCGGGATCAGGTACTGGCGACCTACGCAGAGGCGGCGCGTGAGGTGCTCGGCCCGCAGGACAGTGTCGAACTGGCAGCCGAGCGGTTTCTCGCCTGGCTGACAACCACGCAGGATGGCTGGATTGTCGTCCTCGATGATCTGCAGACGACTGCCGACCTACGCGGTCTCTGGCCGCGAGGACCAGCCGGAAGAGTCGCCGTCACGACCAGACGTCGTGACGCCGCCCTTACCGGATCCCAGCGACGGATCGTCGACGTAGATGTCTTCAGCGCCGAACAGGCAGTCGATTACTTGCGGTCGGCACTCCAGCAACGCCATGTACTCGCTGACGACATCGACGGCGTTGTCGACGACCTGCAAAGACTGCCGCTCGCACTTGCCCAGGCCGCGGCGTTCATGCTTGATCGGCAGCTACGGTGCAGCCAGTACCGGCACCGATTCGCGGACCGACGCAGGCGCCTGATCGAACTGCTGCCCGAACCGGACGCGCTACCCGACGAGCACCGTCACGCGGTCGCGACCACTTGGTCACTATCGATGGAGGTCGCAGATCGGCTTCCGCCGGCCGGCGTCGCCCGACCGTTGATGGAGTTGCTCAGTGTTCTGGACTCCGACAGCATCCTGGCCGGCCTCGTGACCGGGCACGCTGCCCGGAATTGGCTTTCCTACGCGGTGCACTCGGATGCCGGGACTACTGGTGCCCTCACGTCGATCGACATCGACACACTTCAGGACGGGCTGCTGACGCTGCACCGGCTGAGCCTGCTTCGCCACGACGGTGACATCGTCCGGGTCCATGCGCTCGTGCAGCGTGTCACCCGCGAGGAACTCGACGTCGAACGTCGTTCGTCGCTGGTCTGGGCGGCTGCTGATTTGCTGCTCGAGTACTGGCTCAACGGCGGGCATAGTTCGGAACTCGCCCTGACGATGCGGGCCAACGTCGACGCGCTGCGGCGTCACGACCACGGCGAGCTCATCGGATCGGTCGTGCACCCGGTACTGATCCTGGCCGGCGTCCGTCAAGGCGAACGCGGAGATCCGCTGGGTGCCGCCGAGTACTTCGACGATCTGCTGGCCTCGGTGATGCAGCATCTGCCGCCCCACCCGAGAGTTCTGGAGATCCGCGGTCTTGCCGCCCGTTGGCGGGCAGCAGCCGGAGATCTCGTCAGCGCCATCTCCATTCATGAGGAACTGGTCGACGACTTCGAGCTCCAGAAGGGGCCCGATGACCCTGGCACCATCGTGGCCCGCGCCAACCTAGCCATCTGCCGAGCTAACGCCGGTGCCCTGGCCCGAGGCGCCCAGGAGATGAAGGAGATTTTGGTCGACTGTGAGCGGCTTTTCGGGCCGCGAGACATCCACACGCTCGACACACGGGGGCACCTTGCCGATATGTACGGGGAGGTCGGGGAGTACGAGAAGGCCCGTGCGATGTTCGCCCAACTGGCCGCCGACCGGTTCGAAGCTTCCGGCCCGGACCACCGGGACACCCTCACCGCGCAGGGTTCGCACGCTCGCTGGATCATGGAATGCGGTAACCCGCGGGCGGCCATCCCACTTCTGCGACGTGTGCTCGACACGCGCCTGGCCAAGCTCGGCCCCGACGATCCCGACACACTCGCGACTCGAAGCAATCTCGCCCAAGCACTCCGAGCGGCCGGAGAGGTCCGGGAAGCGGCCGAAGAGCTTGATACCGTGCGGGCCGACCACGTGAGGGTGATGGGCTCGGACCATCCGCAAACATTGACCGCGCGTAATAACTATCTGCTCGGCGTGTCTCTCGAAATGGATGCGGACGAGGCGGCAAACGCCTGGATGGATCTAATCGATGACAGTGAACGTGTTCTCGGCCAATATGCTTCAGCAACGCTAAACAGTATGCACAACTTCGGTGAGTGGCTCGCGTACGCCGGTTACCTGGATGACGCCGTCGGGTGGCTGCAGAACACACTCACCGGACGGACCATCGCCCTCGGTCTGGAACACCCACACACGAAGGCCACCCAAGAGTTCCTCGACCAACTGCGAGGCGCGGCAGGCGGGACCGTCCGGGCATAGGGCCGGTCCGTCCGGTGCGAGGGCCGGTGCGCCCGAGTTCTAGCCTCTCCGAATCGGTGCGGCCGTCAACGACGATCAAGCTGCGCTCCTCAAGTTCTGCCTGCTCGGGAAGTCGAGGCCACTGGTCTGCCTCGCTTGATACCACATCTGTCGATGGGACGTGGGGGGCCGAGCGAGGCAGGAAATCCTTGCCCCGGTCGCGGGACTCCGGGAAGCACGCTCGCTTATCGGCTGTGAGACCTTGCCGCCCTTGGTCTGGTGTCGGTCTCACCTAGCGAAGACGTGCGCGGGCGGGCTGCGGCTCCTGCGGGGCCTGCTCGGGGCGGTCGGCGTCGAGTGGGCGCGGCCGAGCCGGTCGGTCAGCGGCGCGGGTGGCGCCGTGGTCGCCGGTCACGGGTAGCACTTCTCGGAGCAGATGGAGCCGATGAACCCCGTCAGCTCGGGGTGGTTCTGGAACCATTCGAGATGATCGGGGAGACGCAGGTGGTCGAAGCGCAGGTGGAGTTCGTGCTCCAGTTGCTGGCGGGCGTACTTGCTGTCTTTGGCGATGACGTGCAGCAACTCCAGGCCGTGGGGGTTGCCGCCATGAAAGGGGCGCATCCGCTCGTACGGGTCGGCGGCCTCGCCGATCTTGATGAAGGGGTCGCTGGCGATGAAGTACACGCCGGCGTAGTGGTGCGGCAGGCCGGGGTCGCCGAGGTAGCCGAAGACGGTCGACTCGGCTTCGATCATGGCTTCGGTCGGGTCGCCGTGGGTGCCGTAGCTGCGGATCTCTTGTCGGTATCGGGCGGTCAGCCGCTTGCGACCTTTGTATTCGCCGTAGGTGGTCATGGGTCACCGTGCCGGCTGGTGGTGAGGCTGTCAACCTTCACGTCGACCTGTTGAGACTCTGGGCTGCTGTATCTGGGTCTAGCGGAGCGCACCAAGCATGCGAGCGTGGCCGCGGAGTTCGGCGAGGTACTCCGCGACGTCGCGGTCGGCGCCGGCGGCCAGGGGCCCGGGCGGGCCGCTGCCGCCTGCCACACGATCGCCAACTCGACCTCCCTCGCCGTGATCCGCCGTTCTAGTTTTTCAAGGCTGCTCATCGCCTGCGATTTTCCCCGGTGGCGCGGGCCGTGGCCAGGGCGGTCTGCGCGGTGGCCAGCCCGACTGGGAATCATCGCCACACCGTGCGATGCCTACCCGACCGGCACGGCCTTGGTCTTTACCGTCGGCTTTGGCTCTGGCTTGGCTGGCTCGTCGCCTATGTCCTTGGTGGGCTTGAGGACTCGTACGTCGAGCATCCGGGCGCGTAGGGCCATGCTCGTGTCTAGGGTCAGCAGCCGGACGGGCAGCGTTCGGGTGTAGGGCTGCAGTGCGAGTGTCCGATCGATGATTTCGTCGTCGGCGTCGGCCAGCCGCACATGGTGCGCGTCGTCGAACAGCACCTCGATGGTGACCTTGTCGTGGGGCACACCGCCGGCTTCGATGACCTCTTTGTGGTTGTCGGCCTCGCGGATAGTCACGCGTGATCGCGGCTGCTCCAGCAGCTCGTCTAGTACGCCGAGGGTGTGCGCGGCACGCCACCGGCTCTGTTGGTTGCCCGATTCTTTGAGCCGGTCCAGCTCGTCGACCACCACCCGGGGCACCACGAGGCGTATCTCCTCGTATCCGACGTTGAGCAGATCCGCGTACGCGATGTCACGGATCTTATCGGGGTGGTGGATGAAGACGCTGGTGTCCACCACGATCACGTAGGCGTCGGAGCTCCACCTGGCGATCTCGGCCTTGAGCGCTGACCATGCCTGTTCCCACACGTCGGCCCGTTCGGTGAGCTCAGCGCTGAGTAGATCCTGGGTAAACCGATCGCGGCGGTCGCCGAACTCGGCCAGGCGCCAGAACCGCGGGGTGAGGATCAGTCGGTCGATGTCGGTGGACCGGATCTGGTTGCGCAGGACCCGGGCGTTCTCGTTCGCCCAGTCCAGGTACTTGGTCAGATCACCGTGGTTGTTCCCGATCGTTGTCTTGGCCCCGAACAGCAGGTCGAGCACGTGCGAGGTGTGGGCGCCGGGCGACAAGGTGACAAGCATGGCGACGATCTTGCCCTCCGCCCGCCTCAGCAGCATTGACGTTCGGCCGCATCGCAGCTGACATCGGATGACATTTAACCAAGACAGAAGCCATTCGCCGTCATCCGGCGGCGGATTGTGGAGGCGCACCTAGACCAAGGCGACGGCACTGGCTCAACACTTCGTCTCGATCGACGGGTCGATCCTTGAGCACACCTCCTTCCCTTCAGGTCGAAGCGGTCGATCTACGAGCCGATCGATCGGGCACCTACCGCCGGCTGGCTGACGTCGACCAACGCCGCGGTAGATCCGTGGCTGCTCGGTGGCTGCTCGGGCGACGGGGGACGGGCGTGGATTTACCGGGACGGAGCAGGATTTCATCAGCTATCGCGAGCCCTCGCGCTAATCGATGGGTAGCGATGGTAGTCGCACGCAGCGCCCGGACCAGCAAGGACGTGGCTGGACGGGGTTGGACCAGGGAGGTTGCGGACCGACTCGATTTGGCATAGAGTGCTATTTGGGGAAGACTAATATCTACTTCGGACTACGGATCAGAAGGTTAGGGGTTCGAGTCCCTTCGGGCGCACATACAGCCCCCTAGCAGGCCAACGGCCGCTAGGGGGCTTCTTCTTGTCTAGCCAGGACTGTGAAGACAGCGTGCCGGACGACGGCAGGGTCACCGCCGGGGACCGGGCGCTGGTCACGCCGCCGTCGACGTCGTAGTCACCCGCCGCCGAGCCGGCGAGCT
>NZ_JBFAPG010000072.1:0-18360 GCF_040675595.1 Micromonospora sp. NPDC049580 | reverse complement strand
CGCCGACCCGCCGGCGGTCGCACACCTCGGGGGGCCCATGACGGACGCGTCGCCGACCGACCCGACGACGTCGGGTCGAGTAGTGGAGCTGCGGGTGCACGGCGTCTCCGGGGCGGGCGCCGACCAGGTCCTCAACCGGCCGCACGTGCACCAGGTCGCCGGAGACCGCAGCGGCGGGTTCTTCCGCCCCCGCCCGGGCTACCCGGACTCGACCGGCACGGACGGGGTGACGCTGGAGGCGTACCGCTGGAGCGACCTGCCGTCCGGCACGGCCGTACGGACGCTGTCGCTGGTGTTCCTGTTGCCGTTCATGCTCTGCAACGTGGCGCTCTGGATGCGCCCGGCGAGCCTCTCCGGGAAACACGTCATCGTCGCGCTGTGCCGGGTGCTCGCGCTCACCCTCACGATGCTCTACGTGCTCTCCATCGTCGGGATGGCGCTGGACCTCGTCGCCTGGCGCTGCATGGACTCCCCGACCTGCACGGCCGGCCGGAGCTGGCTGTCCTGGCTCGGCGAGCGTCCGCCCGGGGTACGGCTGGGTGTGTTGGCCCTGGCGCCGGTCGCCGCCATCGGGATCGTGTGGTGGCTCGGCGCGCGGCCGAGCCACTCGTACGACGCCTTTCGCACCGGCGCGACCGAGGAGACCTCCGTCCAGCAGTTGAGCGCGGTCGGCCAGTGGGACGGGACCCCGGTGGTGGGACGGCTGCGCTCGGTGCACGTCGCGGCCGCGTTCGCCACGCTGGACGTCAGCCTGCTGGCCGCCTGGGACAGCCAGAACGAGTCGACGGTGTGGGCGACGCTGGCGGTGGCGACCGGGGCCGTGCTGCTCGCCTGCGTGGTCCTGCTGACGAGGGTACGGGGCATGGACCGGCCCAGCCCGGTGCCCCGGCTGGAGGCGGTCACGCGAGGGCTGCGCACGATCGCCTGCGGCCTGACGATCCTGGTGATCGCGTACACCCTGACCAGCCGCGCGTCGTGGCCGCAGAGCAGGATGCTGCCCGGGTACAGCGCCACGGTGGCCTGGTTGTTCGTCAGCCAGACCGTCCTGCTGGTGATCCTCGCAGCGGTGGTGATCTGGGCGCGCGGCAGCGGGCGACGCGCCGGCGGACAGCGGCTCCCCCGGCTGCGCGCGCTGGGCGCTCCGGTCTTCGTCACAGTCGGCGCCGGGCTCGCGGTGGCGTTCTCCGCCGAGTTGGTCTATCGGGTGGCCGACGTGTTGGACCGCAACAGCGGGTACCGGGAACGGTTCGCGTTCGGCCCGCCGCTGGCGTACAAGTGGGCGATCGTCGGGTTTTTCCTGGCAGTGCTGGCCGCGCTGCTGGTGGGCGTGGTGGTCACCGTGGCGACCCGTCCCAGCCGGTGGCGGGCGGCGCGGGCGATCGTGGCCGCCGACTTCCCGCACGCCCCGCCGGAGGCGGCGGCGCGGCTGCGCCGGGTCGAGCAGGCGGTGGCGCGGGCCCGGTTCACCGAACGGCTGGAACCCCTCGCCGTGGTCTACGCCGGGTCCGCCGCGCTCGGACTGGCCACCAGCCTGCTCGGTCTGCTCCAGCTCTATCCCGGGGACGTGTTCGAGCAGTACGTCGGCGTGCCCGACAGCCTCGTCAACTTCCTCATCGGGGCGGGCAGCTACGCGATCGGCGCGATCCTGGTCGGGCTCGTGATCGGCGGCATCTTCGCGTACCGGACAGCCGGGTTCCGTAGGTACGTGGGCGTCCTGTGGGATCTGGGCACCTTCTGGCCCCGGGCGGCGCACCCCTTCGCGCCGCCCTGCTACGCCGAACGGGCGGTGCCGGAGCTGACGAAGCGGATCACCTACCTCGTGGACCAGGGCGCGGGGGTGCTGCTGGCGGGGCACAGCCACGGCTCGGTGCTGCTCGCGGCCACCCTGCTGCAACTGCCGCCGCGGGTCACCGACCGGGTCGCCCTGCTCACCTACCTGTCGCCGCTGAACCGGTTGTACTCGCGACTGTTCCCCGCCTACGTCGACGAGTCGACGCTGCGCGAGATCGGCGAGCGCGTCGGCTGGCGCTGGGTGAACCTGTGGCGCGACACCGACCCGATCGGTGGGTGGATGTTCGCTCCGCACCGGCCCGGGGACAGCGCGACGCTGGCCGGGCCGGAGGCGGCGGTGGACCGCCGGTTGAAGGACCCGCAGGGCGTGGTGCCCCCGCCCAGCGACAGCGTGCCGCCGCCGATCCTGGGCCACTCGCCGTGCGAGTCGCAGGACGAGTTCACGCAGGCGGTGCGAGAGCTGGCCGCGCGGCTGCGCGCCCAGCTCCGGACGACCGACTGAGGGGACGGCCGGATATCGTCGCCGGGTGAGCCCGTCCAAGCAGCCCGAGCGCCGACTGATCGCCTCGAACAAGAAGGCCCGGCACGAGTACACCGTGCTGCGCACGTACGAGGCGGGCATCGTGCTGGTCGGCACCGAGGTGAAGTCGCTGCGCGAGGGACGGGCGTCGCTGGTGGACGCGTTCGCGCACGAACGCGACGGCGAGATCGTGCTGTACGGGCTGCACATCGCCGAGTACAGCTACGGCACGTGGACCAACCACGCGCCGCGCCGCAACCGCAAGCTGCTGCTGCACCGCTCCGAGATCGGCCGGATCCTGGAGAAGGTTCGCGAGGGCGGGGTGACGCTGGTGCCGTTGTCGATGTACTTCGACAACGGCTGGGCCAAGGTCGAGCTGGCCCTGGCCAAGGGCAAGCGCGCGTACGACAAGCGGCAGACCCTCGCCGAACGCGACGCCAACCGCGAGATCGCCCGGGAGCTGGGCCGACACCTCAAGGGCCACCCCCGCCGCCACTGACCGGCTGCGCAATACCGCCACGTCGCCGGCCTGGCGGATAGCAGATGCTGGCGTATCGAGCGGCAAGGCCATGCGAATGCGGGTGGCATGGGGTCTATACCCTCGCGGATGCGGCCCGCTAGGGTGAGGCGGTGACGACGTTCCGGATCGGCGCGGCGGCCGAACTGCTCGGCGTCAGCGCCGACACGATCCGCCGCTGGGTGGACGCCGGGCGGCTGCCCGCCGGGCGTGACGAGCACGACCACCGGATCATTGACGGCGTCGACCTCGCGGCGTTCGCCCGCGCGCAGGCCGCCGACCCGGACGCGGGCGCCGAATTCTCCTCGGCCCGCAACCGGTTGCGCGGCATCGTCGTCGACGTCCGCAAGGACACGGTGATGGCCCAGGTCGACATCCAGGCTGGCCCCTTCCGGGTCGTGTCGCTGATGAGCCGGGAGGCCGTCGACGACCTCGACCTGAGGGTCGGTTCGGTCGCCGTCGCCGTCATCAAGTCGACCACCGTGGTGGTGGAGCGCGCCGCGCCCACCACCCCGGCCGGAGCAAGGGCGGTCGGATGAGTCGTCGGACCAGCTTCGTCGCGGTGGTGCTGGCGGTGACCGTGCTGGCGACGGCCGGCTGCGACCGCGCCGGCGACCCGGGCGACGCCCGGGACGGTCGGGCATCGGGCACGGTGATCGTGTTCGCCGCCGCCTCGCTGACCGAGTCGTTCACCCGGATCGCCAGGGACTTCGAGGCCGCCAACCCGGGCGTCACCGTCACCCTCAACCTGGCCGGCAGCTCCGCCCTGGCCAACCAGATCACCCAGGGCGCTCCGGCGGACGTCTTCGCGTCGGCCGCGCCGAAGAACATGGCGACCGTGACCGAGGCCGGCGACGCCGAGGGCACGCCGCTCGTCTTCGCCCGCAACCAACTGGTGATCGCGGTGCCCAGCGGCAACCCCAAGGGCGTGACCGGTCTCGCCGACCTGACCCGCCCAGGAGTGAAGGTGGCGCTCTGCGCCGAGCAGGTGCCCTGCGGCGCGGCGGCGCGTACCGCCCTGACCGCGGCGGGTGTCGCGCTGACCCCCGTCACCCTGGAACAGGACGTCAAGGGAGCGCTGGCGAAGGTCAAGCTCGGCGAGGTCGACGCGGCCCTCGTCTACCGTACGGACGCCCGCGCCGCGAGCAGCGACGTGACCGGTGTCGAGTTTCCCGAGTCGACGCGGGCGATCAACGACTATCCGATCGTCGCGCTGAAGGACGCGCCGAATCCGGCCGGCGCGCGGGCCTTCGTCGCGTACGTCCGCTCGACGCCGGCACAGACGGTCCTCGCCGCGGCCGGCTTCCAGGCGCCATGAGACGGGCCTTCCCCGCACCGTGAGGCGGACCTTTCCCAGCGGCGGGCGACAGACCCTTCCCGGCAGCGCGAGGCGGCTTCCCGACGCCGCGCCGCGCCGACGGGGGCGGGTGCCGGCGGCGCTGCTGATCCCGGCGGGGCTGGGGCTGCTCTTCCTCGTCCTGCCGCTGGCCGGGCTGGTGGTCCGGGCGCCGTGGACGACGCTGCCGCAACGGCTCACCGCGCCGGGGGCGCTGACGGCACTGCGGCTGTCGGTGCAGACGGCGACCCTGGCCACCCTGTTCTGCCTGCTGCTCGGGGTGCCGCTGGCCTGGCTGCTGGCCCGGGTCGAGTTTCCCGGCCGCCGGCTGGTCCGCGCCCTGGTCACCGTGCCACTGGTGCTGCCACCGGTCGTCGGCGGCGTGGCGCTGCTGCTGGTCTTCGGCCGGCGCGGGCTGCTCGGCGGCTGGCTCGACGCCACGTTCGGCGTCACCCTGCCGTTCACGACCGCGGGCGTGGTGCTGGCCGAGGCGTTCGTCGCCATGCCGTTCCTCGTCATCGCCGTCGAGGGTGCGCTGCGCGCCGCCGACCACCGCTACGAGGAGGCCGCCGCGACGCTCGGCGCCGGGCGGTGGACCACCTTCACCCACGTCACGCTGCCCCTGGTGGCACCGGGTCTGGCCGCCGGCGCGGTGCTGTGCTGGGCGCGGGCGCTCGGCGAGTTCGGCGCCACCATCACCTTCGCCGGCAACTATCCCGGGCGTACGCAGACCATGCCGCTGGCCGTCTACCTGGCGTTGGAGACCGACCTGGAGTCCGCGATCGTGCTCAGCCTGGTGCTGCTGATCGTCTCGGTGGGCATCCTGGCCGCGCTGCGCGACCGCTGGCTGGCCAGCCCGTGACCGCGCCGCTGCACGACGAGGCCGGAAACCCGCTGCTCGACGCCCGGCTCGTCGTCGACCGGGGCGCCTTCCGGTTGGACGTGCCGCTGCGGGTCGCGTCGGGCGAGGTCGTAGCGCTGCTCGGGCCGAACGGCGCCGGCAAGACCACCGCGTTGCGCGCGCTGGCCGGGCTGCACCCGCTCACGGCCGGGCACGTCACCCTCGGCGGCGTCGACCTGGATCGGCCGGCGAGCCGGGGCTGGGTGCCCACCGAACGCCGGCCGATCGGCGTGGTCTTCCAGGACTACCTGCTCTTTCCGCACCTCAACGCGCTGGACAACGTGGCCTTCGGGCCGCGCCGGCACGGCGTCGACCGGCGGGCGGCGCGGGCCACCGCCCGGGACTGGCTCGACCGGGTGGGCCTGGCCGGCCAGGCGCACCGCCGGCCCCGGCAGCTCTCCGGCGGGCAGGCGCAGCGGGTGGCGCTGGCCCGCGCGCTGGCCGTCGGGCCGTCGCTGCTGCTGCTCGACGAGCCGCTCGCCGCCCTGGACGCCCGCACCCGCCTGGACACCCGCGCGGAGCTGCACCGCCACCTGGCCGCGCACCCGGGCGCCACGGTGCTGGTCACCCACGATCCGCTGGACGCGTTGGCGCTGGCCGACCGCCTGGTCATCGTCGAGGGTGGGCGCGTGGTGCAGGAGGGCGACGGCCCGAGCGTCACCGCCCGCCCGCGCACCGACTACGTGGCCCGCCTGGTCGGGTTGAACCTCTATCGGGGCCGGGCGGAGGGCCACGCGGTACGTGTCGCGCCGGAGCTGACCCTCAGCGTGGCCGACCGGCTCGACGGGGACGCGTTCGTCGCGTTCCGCCCGGCGGCGGTGGCCCTGCACCCGGCCCGGCCGGACGGCAGCCCCCGCAATACCTGGGCGGGCACCGTGGTCGGCGTGCAGCGCCACGGCGACAACGTCCGCGTGCAGGTGGACGGGCCGATCGGCGTGGCCGCCGACGTCACGCCGGCCGCTGCGGCGTACCTGCGGCTGATCCCCGGCCAGCGGGTCTGGGTCGCGGTCAAGGCGACCGAGACCAACGCCTACCCGGCCACGACCTGACGCCTGCGCGACGCCGGGGCCGGCGACGGCCCCTCGACGAGCGGCGGTCAGTCGGTGAGCAGGTCGGCGTGCGCGGCGCGCAGCCGGGACAGTCCCGGGTCGCTGCCCGGGACGACGCGGCGGTCCAGCTCGGCCCACACCTCGGCCAGCGCCGCGCGGACCGCCCCCAGCTCGGCGGCGTGCCGCTGGCTGCTGCGACGGTGCTGCTCGTCGAGGCGGCGGGCCCAACCGGCGGTGACCGCGGCGAGCCGGTCGGCGTCGGCGCGGGCCTGCGCGCCACTGCGGGCGGCGGCGGCGGGAACGATCGCGGCGACCGGGCGGGGATCGCCGTCGCGGGTGACGACGGTGACGGCGTCGGTCAGCTCGGCCAGCGCGACGAGCTGACTGAACCGGGTGCGCGCCTCACGCAGCGGCACGGAACGCGGCGGGTCGGAATGCGGGGTGAGCGCGGGGACGGCCATGAATGCATGGTGCCGCCCGGGTACGACAGGAATTCGCCGTCGTCAGTGGACGGTGGGCGGTGACGGTGTGGGCCGGGCCAGCCACTCGTCGGCCAGCACCGACCAGACCTCGAGGTCGATGCGCCCGCGCGGGCTCGGGTAGAGCTGGCGCAGGGTGCCGTCGTGGCGCAGGCCGAGCCGGCGGGCCAGGGCGATGCTGCGGGTGTTGGCCGCGTCGGTGCGCCACTCGACCCGCTGGATGCCGCGCTCGCGGACCGCCCAGTCGATGATCCGGCGGATCGCGGGGGCCATCATGCCCCGGCCCTGCGCCGCCGGCTCCAGCCAGCAGCCGACCTCGCAGACGCCGAGCGTGACGTCGAACGACACGAACATGACCCCACCGACCAGGGTGCCGCGCCACCACAGCCCCCAGATGCCGCCGCTGTCGCTGGCCCAGCGGTCGGCGTAGCGCTGCAACACCGCGCGGGCCGACGGCAGGTCGGTGGCGACGAAGGACGGCGACACCCAGGGCCGGATGTGCTCGCGCGACCGGTCGAGGTTGGCGAGGAACTCCTCGGCCCGCCAGGGTTCCAGCGGGCGCAGCTCGACCTCGTCGGTCAGCGGCAGGGCGAACACCGGACCTCCCCCGAAGTTGGCGACGACGGGTAGCAGCTTTGCACAAGCCGGCTGAATCCTCAGACCGGCAGGTGCGTCCGCAGGGCGGCGAACTGGGCCACGGTCAGGTACGAGGGGTTGGCCGCCTGCGGCTGGCGGAACACCTCCAGGGCGGCGAGCCGGTCGTCGGCGCGCAACGCCTGCCGGGGCACCCGGTCCCGCTCGGGGAGGATGGGCAGCTCCAGGGGCACCGACCAGGGTCGCCCCGGTGGCGCGGGCTCGGCCACCCCGGTGACCCGTCCGATGCCCCACACCCCGTACGGCAGGCGAGCGCGGCTGCCGCTGGCCCAGAACACCACCGGCTGCCCGGCGCGCATCAACCGGGCCCGGTAGCCAGGGCGTACGCACCAGTTCGTCACCAGCGGCTCGCGGGCGAACCGGGCGGTGAGGTCGACGGCGTCCGCGTTGCCCTTGATCAGCCAGGCGCCGAGATCGTCGAGGCGCACCCGTGGCTCGGTCATCGCCTCATCCTGCCCCGACCGGCGGCCACCCAATCAGATGATCATATGGGTCCAGTAGGTGAGCCAGAGCACGAACAGCGCACCCTGCACCACGGCGAGGGCCGCCGTCAGCCACACGTCGACACCGGCGCGACGGGCCCAGCGGGCCAGCACCAGGGCCACCGGGAACGCGGCCAGCAGGTAGCGCAGCAGGCTCTTGTAGACCGGCGGGCCCATCGACAGCGGCACCAGCACCATGA
This sequence comes from Micromonospora sp. NPDC049580, assembly GCF_040675595.1. Lineage (NCBI taxonomy): Bacteria > Bacillati > Actinomycetota > Actinomycetes > Micromonosporales > Micromonosporaceae > Micromonospora > Micromonospora sp. NPDC049580. The sequence goes on along the minus strand of NZ_JBFAPG010000072.1, from coordinate 10,431 downwards.
GCACGCCGTAGACCAGATACGGCAGCTCCCGGCGACGGAACCCGGCGACCAGCACGGCCAGCACGGCCATGGCGAAGAGGACCCGTCCGGCGTCGCGCGGCTCTCCGGCCAGAGCGTCCCACACCACCGGCACCGGGTTCTGCACCCTGATCCCCCAGCCGACCTGTTGGGCGTGCTGGTAGGCGAACCAGTCCCCGCCGCGCCACCGGCAGAACGCCATGAAGGTGAACCATCCGGCGGGCAGCAGCAGCAACGGCCAGCCGATCCGCAGGTACCCGAGCAGGGCGCGTGGGCCGAGCCGCCAGTCGTGCTGGCGCAGCAGCACCAGCGCCAGCGGCAACGCGACGAGCAGCCCGACCGACCGGCTCATCGCCAGGAAGTAGCCGAGCACGCCGACCAGCAGCCACCGACGTCGCTCGGCGTAGTAGAACGCGGCGAGCGCGAGGCACACGAACAGCGACTCGGTCAGCGCGGCCTGGAACAGGAAGGCCGTCGGCAGCAGCACCAGGTAGCGGGTGAACCGACGGGCCGCGTCCGCGTCGCCGAGCAGCAGCTCGGCCAGCCGGTAGCCGTACGCGAGGGCCCCGAGGAACGCGACGTTGCTGATCAGCAGCAGGGCCAGTGCGTTGTCGCCGCCGAGCAGCGCGCCGACCGGCCGGGCGAGGAAGGGGTAGAGCAGCGGGAAGCCGAAATCCCCCCACGGCCGCCCGGTCAGCGGCAGCTCGCTCAGCCGCAGGTAGAGCAGCGCGTCCCAGGCGAACCAGAAGGAGATCCACCGGTGGCCGGAGACCTCCCGCTGCTGCGCCCACATCATCGCCTCGTCCGGCGGCGGCGCGCCCGGAATGCCGTCCCAGGCGTGCAGGACCAGCAGGCCGAGCAGGGTCAGCAGCAGCTTCGCGCCGATAAAGAGCCCGATGAGGTACGGCCAGGGCGCCGGCACGCGGCGGGCCAGCCGCGCGCCCGCTCCGGCCGCCCCGGCCAGCCGGACCGCCCACGCCGTCGCGTGCCGCCGGCCGCTTCGCCACCGGTGCATCCGCCCCGCTCCCCCGGTCCGCCGACCCACCCGCCGCGTGGGGGTGCCGCCCCTTTCGTTGTACGCCCCGATGCGCCCCGCCGGAGCGAAACGACCACGACCAGCAGGTGACATCCCAGGCATAACGGGTACGCGCCGCGCCTCAACCATCGGCAGGGAGTACGAGCGGCATGAGCGAGCAGCACGGCACGGTGGTCATCGGCGCGGGACCGGCGGGGCTCACAGCGGCATACGAGTTGCTCCGGCACGGGCGGCCGGTCCGGGTCTTCGAGGCCGACGAGGTGGTCGGCGGGATCAGCCGGACCGTGGAGCGCGACGGGTGGCGCTTCGACATCGGCGGACACCGGTTCTTCACCAAGGTGCCCCGGGTGGAGGCGTTCTGGCACGAGATCCTCCCCGACGAGGACTTCCTGACCCGGCCCCGGATGAGCCGGATCTTCTACCGGGGCGCCCTGTTCAACTACCCGCTGAGCGCGACGAACGCGCTGCGCAACCTGGGGCTGCCGGAGGCGGTGCGCTGCCTGGGCTCGTACGCCCGGGCCCGCCTGCGCCCGCCGAAGGACCAGTCGCACTTCGAGGGCTGGGTGTCGGCCCGGTTCGGCTGGCGGCTGTACTCGATCTTCTTCAAGACGTACACCGAGAAGGTCTGGGGCATGCCGGCGGACCGTTTGCAGGCCGACTGGGCCGCGCAGCGGATCAAGAACCTGTCGCTGGCCACGGCGATCCGCAACGCGGTGCTGCCCCGGCGCCGCCGCACCGACGTGACCAGCCTGATCGAGGAGTTCCAGTACCCGAAGTACGGGCCGGGGATGATGTGGGAGCGCTGCGCCGAAGAGGTGCGCCAGCGCGGCGGGGAGGTGTCGACCGGCACCTGGGTGACCGCCGTGCACCGCGACCCGAAACGACGGCGGGCGATAAGTGTGACGCTCAACGGCGCCGGCGGGCAGCGCACCGAGCCGGCCGACGACGTGATCTCGTCGATGCCGATCTCGGAGCTGGTCGCCGCGCTACGCCCGCCGGCGCCCCCGGAGGTGCTGGCCTGCGCCGCCGACCTGCGCTACCGCGACTTCCTGACGGTCGCCCTCGTGGTGCCGGCCGAGTTCTCGTTCCCCGACAACTGGATCTATGTGCACGACCCGGCGGTACGGGTGGGCCGGATCCAGAACTTCGGCTCCTGGTCGCCCTACCTCGTGAAGGACGGGCGCACCTGCCTGGGCCTGGAGTACTTCGTCTTCGAGGACGACGAGATGTGGCGTACCCCGGATGCCGACCTCGTGGCCCTGGCCACCGCGGAGCTGGAGCGGTTGGGGTTGGTCCGCCCCGGTGTCGTGGAGGCCGGTCACGTGGTGCGGATGCCCAAGGCATACCCGGTGTACGACGAGCGCTACCAGCACAACGTGGACGTGATCCGGGCCTGGCTGGCCGAGGCCGTGCCGAACGTGCACCCGGTGGGGCGCAACGGCATGCACCGCTACAACAACCAGGACCACTCGATGCTCACCGCGATGCTGACCGTCGAGAACATCGCCACCGGCGCCACGCACGACGTCTGGTCGGTCAACGTGGAGCAGGACTACCACGAGCAGTCGACCGGCGGCGGTGGTCGGCGGGGCACGGGCCGCGACGCGCCGGTGCTGCCCAGTCGGATCATCACCGCCCCGATCACCGCTTCCGAGGGCGCCCGCGCAGCCGGCGACGGCGGCCGACCCGCGCAGGCGCCGCTGGTCTGACGGACCGGGCTCGTTACGGTAACGCCGGCGTCAGATCGGGCCGCTGGTGTAGATCTTCGTGCTGCTCTCGTTGCCGATGAACGGGTTGTTGACCGCCCACAGCAGACCCTCGTCGTACTCCGGCACGTCGAAGTTGCACATGACCCAGCCGGCGTCCGCGCCACTGCTGTTGAAGCACTGCCGGCTCCAGTCCGGTCCCTGGATCGTGCCGGCGGCGGACGCGCCGTTCGCCTTGGTGTCCTTCACCCAGACCCGATCCCCGTACGCGGCGAAGCACGCCTTGGCGCCGGTGGTCGACACGCACCACACGTCGACACCGTTGGCCGCCGGCGGCGCACCGCTCGGCGTGCCCGTCGCCGCCGACGCCGCCGAGGCGGTGCCGACCAGGACGAGGGCCACGGTCGCCGGCACCATGATCAGAGCACCGGCCAGCCGCGTACTCGGCTTCCTACGCATTCGCGTCAACTCCCCCAGCATTCACCATGATCGTCATTTCGGTCCTGGACGGTAACAGCCGGGCTGTCGCCGAACGAAGCCGATGTGGACGGCGACTCGTCATGGGCCTGCCACCGATCTTCCCAGCGTTGCAGTCGTCACGACGACAGGCTCAGGGCACCGAGGTCGATGCGCCTGTCAGCGGTTGAAGTGGGCTCCGTCAGGCCCTACGCCGAGTTGCGTGAGCCATCGGCGAATGACTGAGAAGTCCGCGTCGGTCAGGCCCCTGTACGGGTCAACGCGGTGCAGAAGCGCCGGCGCCGGATGATGAGCCTCGACCCATCGCCGGTCGGCATCGGTCGTCTCGTCGTCTATCCAGACGAACGGGCGGCCGGCCGCCCACTGTGTCAGGAACACCGTCTTCCAGTGCAGACGGGGCGCAGGATCCTCGTCGTCGTCCGGCCAGTCGATGACCGGCAGGGCCGGAAGACCAAGCCGTGGCGAGACCACCTCGTTCGCCTCGACCATCCACGTCGTAGCCCAGACCAATTGGCACGTCAGGGCCAGCAGCCGACGACCGTCATCCGGATCAAGTCGATCGAGCAGCGGGTTACCGGCACCCTCATTCGGCTGCCAGGCCGCACTGTCCACTACCAGCAGAGCTGAGGGCCGAAGGGGCTCCACCACGGGTCGGTGGCACGTCCGCGTTCGGTTCAGAACCACGTCCACGGGCGGATCGCCCTCCACATACGTCCGCGCATCCGTGCGCGCCTCGGATGGAGGAAGACCTCGATGTCCTCCAGCGCGTTGGCGGCGGTACCGGTGACGTGTGGCAGCGCCCGGGCTCGGCGCAGAGCGGCGACCACCCGGCGTTCATCCAGTTGACGGTGGACCCTCGCGAGATGCCCCAGGCACGTCGCGGCGAGCGCACTGACCTGGCGATCGTCGTGTTCGAGCAACCGAAGGTGCAGTTCCTGCAGCTCTCTCCAGTCCCCGTCGCCGTACAGGGCGGTGCCGACCATGGCGTCCAGCGCGGCCGACAGGTCGCCGCGGTCGAGCGCGGCGCGTACCTCATCCGGTGTCGATGGCGGCGGGTTGTGGAAGACATGATGCTCGTGACGCACCGGCGCATCGTCCCTCATCCCGCGCTGGGGCGCGTGGCCCGAGTCGTCGCGCTAGGTCGGCGGCGCAGGACTCCGCCAACGATCGAGGTGCTGCGGGATCGCGGCACGGCAGTCGCCGTGAGTTGATTACGTGGAGTCGGCAGCAGACCCGGTGAAGGAGTTACCCGTGGCACTTGGCAGCGAGCAACGTCGTGGAGAACGCAAGCCGCGCGTCGAAGGGCTGTTCGCCGGTGGGCAGATTGAAGCCGCGCTCGACCTCCTGCACCTGATGGACATGGCGTGGCACGACTGCTACGGCCCCGAGGAACTGGAGGTTCCGCCTTCCGTGCTCGACGATGTCCTGTTGCTGGCAGGAGGTGACCTCGCCGTCCTGATCACGGTTGCTCGCGAGGCAGTTGTCGACTTCCGTGACGTCCGGATCGCCGCCGACGCAAGACGTACGACGAGCAGCTAGCGGCTAGCGGCTAGCGGCGCACGCCTCCAGCAGCCTGGCTCCTGTCGTCTGCGAGCGCGACCGGGTCACACCGCCAAAGGGGTGGCTGTCACTTCAGGTGGGCGGCGAGCGGGATGTTCTGCGCCCGGAGGGCGGTGGCGATCAGGCCGGCGATCTGTCTGGCGCCGGCCGCCTCGAAGTGGGTGTGGTCGTTGCAGAAGAACGCGCCGACCGCGCCCGTCGAGTAGTCGCCGTTGTTCGGGCACAGCCTGAGCGTGTTGTAGAGCGCCACGCTCTTGGCGTGCAGGTCGATGACCGGTACGCCGTTGGCGGCGGCCGCAGCCGTCGTCTCGGCGACGAAACCGCGATTGCCGACGGCGGAGCCGCCGCTGCAGGTGATTGCCGCGACCGGGGTGACGAAGATCGGCTTCACCCCTCTGGCTTTGGCAGCCGTCGCCATGACGCCGAGCAGTTCCTTGAAGCGATTGGTGCCAACGTGTCGCGGGCAGGCCGAGTCACCGTCGTTGATGCCGAACTGGATGATCAGATAGTCACCGTTCTTGAAGCCGCTGCCGGTGTCCAGCATCGCCGACCACCGCGCGCTGTAAGCAGTCGAGCTGAGCGTGCACTCGCCGGCCGAGTTCTTGGTGGAGGTCACATTGCCCTCGTAGAGCCACGTCTGGATGCTGCGACCGCCGACGGCACTGTTCTGCACGGTGACGTTCGACGTGAAGTAGGACGCGAACTGGCTGCCCCAGCCGATCGGACAGGAACTGGCGTTCATCATCGTGGAGTCGCCGGCCATCCACACCTTGATCGGCGCGGGTGCCGATGACGTGGAAGGGGTCGCCTGCGGTGTGCTCGGCTCGGGGCAGGGCGTTGGCCCCGGCGTGGGCGTCTGCGCGGTGGGGGTCGCTGCCGGTGGGCCGGCACAGGTGATGCCGTTGAACGAGAACGACGACGGCACCGGGTTGCTGCCGCTCCACGAGCCGGTGAAGCCGAAGTTGACCGATGCGCCGGAGCCGACGGCACCGTTGTAGCTCACGTTGGTGGCGGTCACCGCCGTGCCGGTGACCGTGACGGCGGCGTTCCACGCCTGCGTCACGCCCTGCCCGGGGGCGAGACTCCATTCCACGGCCCAGCTGGTCACCGCGTCACCGAGGTTGGTGACGACGACATCGGCCCCGAACCCGCCGGTCCACTCGCTGGTGACCCGATAGGCGACACCGCACGCCGGGGTGGCGGCCTGGGCGGTGGCGATGCCGAGCCCTCCGGCCACGACGGTCAGGACCGTTGCTGCCAGGACCACGAGACGCCATCGACGAACCGTCATCGGGTCACTCCTGCCTTGATCGGAGACGCTCGCCATCACGTGGCGGCGGCGCACGGGGAGCCGTTGAGGGCGAAACCGGTCGCTCCGCCGAGCGGGCTGTCGGTGACGAATCCGAAGCTGACCGAACCGGCGGCCGGGATCACCGCGTTCCAGGAGGCGTTCACCGCCGTGGCCGCAGCGCCGGACTGCGTGACGGTGGAATTCCAGGACTGCGTGATCCGCTGACTGCCTGGCAGGGACCAGGTCAGTGTCCAACCGTTGACCGGGATGGGGGAGGTGTTGCTGAGCGTCACGTCGAACTGGGCGCCCGTACCCCAGTCACCGGTCTTGCGGTAGGTGACCGCGCAGGCCCCCGCAGGAGCGGTCGGCGCAGGGGTGGTCGGCGCAGTCGTGGGGGGCGGGGTCGTCGGGCCCGGGGTCGTGGTCAGTCGTGCGCTGAGGACCGGGGCCAGCCTGTCGGTGATGGCCTGATGGCCCGCGTCGTTCGGGTGCACCGAGTCGCTCAGGCCGCCGGACGGCAGCCAGCCGGTGGTGTCCACGTAGAATACGTTGGCGTCACCCGCGGCGTTGCGTGCCCGCACCGCCGCCTCCGTCTCCGTCGCATAACGACCGATGAACGTCCGCATCGCGAAGAGCTTGGCGTTCGGGAACCTGGCCCGGATCCTCGTGAGGAAGGTGGTGTACGTCGCCTGGAAGGCCGCGGCGCTCACGCCATGGCTCTTGTCGTTGGTCCCCAGGTTGATCACCACGCCGTCGGCCGTGTAGCGGGAGAAGTCCCACGGGTCGGTGCCGGCCTGGCCACCGGACGACATCCAGTAGCGTTTCTCCTGCGCCCAGCATCCATCGGTCGTCTCGGCCAGACACATGCCACCGATCGCGATCTGGGTGTGGTCGTAGCCGAGCCTCTCACCGACCTTGAAGCCGTAGTCGGTCACGGCAAGCTGACTGCTCGTGGCCCCTGCGGTGATCGAGTCACCGACGAACTCGACCAGCTTGGGGCGGGCCGGTGGCGCGAATGTGCCCGCGCCCGACTCCAGGATCAGCCCCTGGAAGACCGCGTCACCCGTGTAGGAGCCGGCCACCTGCCGGTAACTGACGATCAACGTGTGGTTGCCGGCCGCCAGCGCGGTCGGCGTCAGGTTGATCGTGCCGGAGCCCGTGAAGGACGTGAACGCCCTACCGTCGATGCTGGCCCACAGCTGGATGGTGTTGCGCTGCCGGAGCTTCACCGTTCTGCCGGTGAACCCGACCCGCAGGTACGCGCCGGCCCAGTAGGGCACGTAGGCCGAGGCGTTCGTCTTGTTCCACCGGCCGACGAAGCTGATGTTCGAGTCGGCCGGTGTGCCGTCACCGACCGCAGCCTCGGCGCTGAGGACCGGCAGACCTGCGGCGAGCACCCCGGCGGCGACTGCGATGAGGGCCGCGGTCCGCAGGGAACGAATCTTCGTCATCGGATGGGGTTCCAGCCGTCGTTACCCGCCAGGTAGGCGGTGGGTGTGTACTGGGTGGCGGTGGAGGCGCTCATCTGGGGCCGGTCGGCGTTGATGACGGCGCCAGCCCCGGTGCTGCTGTACTCGGCGAACCGGGCGGTCCGCCACGAGAAGCCGGACATGTCGGTCCAGGGGTCGGTGCGGATGTGTGCGCCCATCGCGACGCCCCGGTAGAGGACCTGACCGCGGGCGTTGACGTCGCCGCTGGGATGCCAGGGCCGGCCCAGATAGACGGTCCTGGCGGGGGCGTTGCTGGTCAGGGTGGTGCCCCAGAACAGGAAGCCGAACTTGTTGTTGATGTCGGTGGCCGCGGCGGTGATGTAGCCGTTGTTCGACGACGAGCCCCGGGTGAGCGAGTGCACGGTGCCGTTCTGGAAGACCATGGTGCCCCGCCCGAAGATGAAGTCGACGTCACCCTCCACGTAGGAGTTGCGGACGTAGAGACGCCGGACCGAGGTGACACTGGGTGCGTTGACCAGCAGGGTGTCCTGGTTGCCGAGGATGCGGACGTTGTCGAACTGCACCCGGTCGCCGGAGGTGTTGACGGCGACGGCCTGCTCGGCGTCGAGGGTGTTGGCGGCCTCGTTGAAGTCGTTCGACATGGTCAGATTGCTGATCGTGGTGTCGTTGGCATTGACGAAGACCGAGGCACTGCCGGACGTGCCGTACGTGCCGCCACCGGGCTTGGTCTGGCCGGCCGCGTGCCCTTCGACGATCAGCACCTGGGCGGCGGAGCTGCCGGCGCCGGCCAACGTGAGGTGGGGCTTGTTGGCGGGAATGGTGACCACGCCCCGGTAGGTGCCGGGTTTGATGGTGATGGTGACCGGAGCGCCGTTGTTCGCCGCGACACTGTCGATCGCCGCCTGCACGGTCGTGTAGTTGCCGCTGCCGTCGGCGGCCACGGTGATGGTCGCGGACGCGGACGCGGCAGAAGCCATCGAGACTGCGGCGGCGAGAGCGCACACCGTCACCACCGCCACCGAGCGCACGCGAAGAACCCTGCCGGACGTGGTCATGAGCGTTCTCCGATCCCACCGGGCCGCTGCCGAAGATGATGTCGACCGGCAGACGACGACGTTAAGTGAACGTTAACATCGATGACCGAGAATATAAAGGTGGCGGACACGGAGGGTGCGCCACCCGTTCATCCGACCTGAACGTCTCTCCCGGACGCGGCGGGCTCGGTGGCCACCGACGGTGTCCGCCTGGGCAGCAGGAGCGGGGTGGCGAGCAGGAGAACGCCGGAGATGGTGATCGCCGCGAGAGGGCTGGTGAGGGTCGCGAGGACGCCCCAGATCACCACCAGGGCCGCCTGGACGAGTCTGCTGACGGCACTCCACGTGCTGAGGACGCGGGCGGTGTGGCCGAGCGGGGTGCGGTGCAGTCGTTCGGTCGCGTAGATCGGGTTGAAGACGCCCATGCAGGTGATCAGCAGGCCCTCGACGACGATCACGGTGACCAGTCCGGGGATGCCCGGCTGGACGAACGCGAGACCGAGTGGGAAGACCGAGCGCAGCCACCCGGACACGATCATGACGCGGTGCCGGCCGTGGCGGGCCACGAGGCGCGCGGACAGGCGGGCGCCCACCAGGCCGCCGAGCGCCGGGACGCCGAAGGCGAGGCCGTACTGCCAGGCCGGGAGGTGGTACTCGCCCAGCAGGAGGACAGCCAGGAGCGGGGCGGTGGCCATGATGAGGCCGCCGACCAGGATGGAGTTGAGGAACAGCCCTCGCAGGGCACGGTCGTGCAGGATGAACCGCCAGCCGACCAGAAGATCGGCGCCGCGCAGCCGGCCGGCACGGTCCTGGGGCGACGCGACGTCGCCGCCGCGAATGCGCAGGACCGCGAGCGCCGACAGCAGGTAGCTGAGGGCGTCGGCCGCGACACTGACGACCGGGCCGAGCAGCCCGACGAGCGCGCCACCGAGGGGCGGGCCCACCGCCGTCGCCGCCCAGCTCGTGGCCTCGAACCGACCGTTCGCCACCAGCAGGTGATCGCCCTGGACGAGATACTTGAGGTACGCGCCGGACGCGGCGGCGAAGGCGATGCTCGCGGTCCCGGAGAGGACCGAGACGACCAGCAACTGGCCGTAGGACAGCAGACCGAAGGCGTACGCGAGCGGGACACTCGCCATGGCCACGAACCGGAGCAGGTCCATGGCGACCAGCACCGGACGCTTCGCCCGGCGCTCGACCCACGGCCCGAGCGAGAACGCCACGACCGCCGCGACTGCCGGTCCGGCCGCCGCCAGGATCGACACGGCGAACGCCGGCGAGTGCAGGACGCGAACCGCGATCAGCGGGAACGCGCCGAAGGCGATCCACGTGCCGTACGTGCTGACGGCGTACGCCGACCACAGCCAACCGAAACTGGACCCCAACCGCGCGCCCATCCGCCCCCCTCGTGACAACCGACGTTCGGGTCCGGGCAGCACACCAGCGCCGTTGACGTCGGCGCAAACAACCAACGTCCGGGCGTGTCACAACCAACGGTTGTGCGGGTGGATGATGGTCCGGTGGATACCGAGGCAGTGCGATCGTTCGTCCGGGCGGCCGAGTTCGGGCAGTTGCAGCACGCGGCCGAGGAGCTGGGCGTGACGCAGCAGGCCGTGTCGAAGCGGATCGCGGCCCTTGAGCGCGCCCTCGACGTCCGGCTGTTCACCCGTACTCCCCGAGGGGTCGAGCTGACGCTCGACGGCCAGGCATTCCTCCCGCACGCCCGGGGCATCGTGGCCGGGGTGGACCGCGCCCTCGCCGCGATCAGACCGGGCTCGCGGGCCCTGCGGATCGACGTTCTCGGCCTGCGGTCCGCGCAGGCCGTCGTCCTGCACGACTACTGGCGGTCACATCCGGA
>NZ_JBFAPG010000071.1:0-18389 GCF_040675595.1 Micromonospora sp. NPDC049580 | reverse complement strand
CGCGTTCTCCGGCGGTGGGGTCCGGAGGTTCACCGTCCTGTTCGACGCGAACTGCCCGATCTGCCGGGCCGCCCGCCGGTGGCTCGCGTCCCGCGCCCAGCTCGTACCCCTGGAGTTCGTGCCGGCCGGCTCGACCGAGGCCCGGCGGCGCTTCCCCGGCCTGGACCACGACGCGACGCTGCGTGACCTGACCGTCGTGGCCGACACCGGCGAGGTGTACGCGGGCGACGGCGCCTGGTTCGCCTGCCTCTGGGCGTTGGCCGACCACCGGTCGGCGGCCGAGCGGCTGTCCCGGCCGCATCTGCTGCCGCTGGCCCGGCAGGTGGTGGCGACCGCCTCCGCGATCCGGGAGCGGGTTCGCGATCCGTGGGCCGAGCCGATGGACGAACCGGCGGGATACCGTGACCCCGATGACCGAGCAACCTGCGCCGACGACCACTGCGGGTGAACCTGCGACCGCCCGGGGCGAGCAGACCCGGCAGCTGATCCGGGACACCGCGATGCGACTGTTCCGCGAGCGCGGCTACGCCCAGACCACGATGCGGGCGATCGCGCAGGAAGCCGGCGTCGCGGTGGGCAACGCCTACTACTACTTCGGCTCGAAGGACCACCTGATCCAGGAGTTCTACGCCCAGTCCCAGGTCGAGCACCGGGCGAAGGCCCAACCGGTGCTCGACCGGGAGGAAGCGTTCGCCGATCGGCTGGCCGGGGTGCTGCATGCCGGGATCGACGTGCTGACCCCGTCACACGCGTTCGCGGCGACCTTCTTCAAGACCGCGGCCGAGCCGACCTCTCCGCTCAGTCCCTTCTCCGCCGAGTCGTCCGGCCCCCGGCAGGCGGCGATCGACCTGTTCGCCGAGGTGCTGACCGGCTCGACCGCCAAGGTCGACGCGGAGTTGCGCCCGCAACTGCCCGAGCTGCTCTGGCTGGCGTACATGGGCGTCGTCCTCTACTGGGTGCACGACCGATCACCCGGTCAGGTCAAGACCCGGCAGTTGATCGACGGCGTGGTGCCGCTGATCGACCGGCTGGTCGCGTTGTCGCGGCTGCGGGTGCTCCGCCCGGTGACCCGACAGGTGCTCGACCTCATCCGCACGCTGCGTCACTGACCGGTTCACACCCGCGACCCGGCTCCGCCGCAGGTCAAGTCCGCTATTCGACACTCCGACCCAACAGCTCGCACCTTGCACCGGGCAGATTCGATACGTAGCGTGATCGACATCGGATCGACCCGTCAGCGACGCGGCCGACCGCCCGAGAACCGGGGCCTGGGGGCAGGTTGCGGACCGTGGATCCGGCCCGGGATCCACGGTCCGCGCACTGAGACCGCACCCGACGGCTGCCCCGTCTCACCGCGGATAGACCCCGTACGCCCGCCAGCCCCGGTCCGGGAAGCCCGCCGCTTCCGCGACCCGGGCCGAGGCGTGGTTGTCCTTCTCGTGCAGGTACGTCGGCACCGCGCCCTCGTCCAGGACCCGCCGTGCCGCCTGCGCCACCAGCCGACGCGCGAGGCCCCGACCCCGAGCGGCCGGCGCGGTGCCGATGGCCAGTTCGTGCCCGTACGCGTCGTGGCGTTTTATCCCGGCTCCGGCGAGGTAGGTGCCGTCCACGTCGCGGACCACGAGCACCGGCCGGTCGAACAGCCGCAGCCAGGCCGGCAGGCCGGGGGCGGTCGACTCGGTCCACTCCCCCACATCGGGCAGTGGCGCGGGAGCCAGACTCCAGCGGAACGGGCCGTCGTGCACACAGAAGGTGGGCAGTCCGACGGCCTCCGGCAGCGCCGCGAGCATGCGCTCCGGAGCGCGCTTGACCAACGCCCGGATCGCCGCCACCCGGTCCGGCGCGACGGAGAGCACCGCGCTCAGACCGGTGTCGACGGCGAGGGCCGGACGCAGCCGGCCGTCCCAGGCCGGCCGGAGCCGGCGATGCGAGGCGACCACATGCAGCCCCGGGCCGGCCGGCCACTGGCCGAGCCAGGAGGCCAGGTGCAGCTGCAGCAGCCGGTTGAGCATGCGTACCTCCCGTCGCCGGACACGTCGTGGATCACCGTACGCGCAGCGGCCCGACCGGGCGGGCCTTCCCGTCGGGGCCGGATGGCCCGGGGTCACGAATGCGCCGGGCGCCGTGCTGCCCGAGATGCGGGAACCGGGTAGCGAGATCGACCGTCATAGGTATTTCCATACATGGACACCTTTCTTTGGGACGGTATGGTCATGCCGATTCAGCCGAACGACCGCTTCCACCAGGACCCCGCGCGACTCTGGCGAGCAGCGGAGGCCGCCGGAGCCCTTCCGGCCCAACCGCGCTACCGGGTGACCCGCACGACGGGCGCCCTGTCCTGGGCGAAACTGAACAAGCTGCCGGCCGGCAGCTCCAGCCGGCACGGCCTCAACACCCGCTGAGGCGCCGGCCGGGCCCGGACTGCGCCGAAGGGCGGCCTCTGCCGGTGGTTGGGGACGACACACCGCAGGAGGACCAGCGGCGGTATTCGCACACCTGTCGGGTAATTTCTTCCAGGTCCGGCACCCCGGCCTACGACAGGAGAAGCTCCGCGCATGGGCAAGAAGACGATCCAGGTCTCCGACTTCACCGGCACCGTTCTGCAGCAGGACGACGAGGTGGTTCGTGTCGTCGTCCTGGAGCACCCGGACCTGGTCGCCGGGCCCGTGCAGCTCGACGCCACCCCGGGCGAGGTGGAGAGCATCGACGACGCCGCGCTGGACGTGGCGGTGGTGGAGATCCACGACCGGCACGGCGGCGGGGAGCCCCGACGGGTGGTCCTCACCGCCAGCGAGTTCGACGCGATGGCCACCGACGTCCCGATGGCGCAGTTGCTGAAGACGGCCGAGCGGGTCCGCCCGCCCAAGGCCCGCAAGAGCGTCGAGAAGATCGACTACGGCACGCTGGAGCACGCCGGCAGGCCGCACCGGGGCCGGGTCACCGAGGAGGAGGCCCGACTGGTCCGCGAGCAGCTCGACGAGGTCAACAAGCGACTCGCCGACGCGGGCGTACGCCAGATCGACCCGACCGATCCGGAGCACGCCCTGCGTTACGGCTTCCCCGAGGCGTCCTGACCCCGGGTTCTCACTTCTTACCGACGGCGGCGGCGAGGGCGGCGGACAGGTCGGCCTCGACCGCCGCCTTGTCCAGGCCGAGGTTGGTGAGCACGCCGGCGCCGTCCTCCTGCTCCAGCAGGGCGAGCAGGATGTGCTCGGTGCCGATGTAGTTGTGCCCGAGGCGCAGCGCCTCCCGGAAGGTCAGCTCCAACGCCTTCTTGCCGCGCGCGTCGTACGGGATGAGTTCCGGAACCTGCTCCGCCCGCGGTGAGAGGACGGCACCGACCGCCTCCCGCACCGCCTCGGGGGTGGCGCCCCGACCAGCCATCACCCTGGCGGCAAGACCCTCCGGCTCGGCCAGCAGGCCCAGCACCAGGTGCTCGGGGCCGATCTCGGCGTTACCGCTGGCACGGGCCTCCTCCTGCGAGGCCACCACCACGTTGCGGGCCCGGGGGGTGAACCGTGCGAAGCCGGCGTTCGGGTCGAGCGCCGCCGCCTCGGTGGAGCCCTTCGCGACGAAGCGCTTCTGCGCGGCCTGCTTGCTGACCCCCATGCTGCGGCCGATGTCGGTCCAGGAGGCGCCGGAGCGCCGGGCCTGATCGACGAAGTGCCCGATCAGGTGGTCGGCGACCTCACCGAGGTGATCGGCGGCGATCACCGCGTCGGTGAGCTGGTCGAGCGCGTCGGTGTGCGCCTTCTTGATCGCCTGGATCAGGTCGTCGAGCTTGACGTGGTTGTTCATCTGGAAAGGCTCGGTCATGCGTCAACCATAGGTTGACGCCCTCTCCCCGTCAACCCTGAGTTGACGACGAATGTGAACGACGACGAGCCCTGCGGGGCGGCGGTCGGCCGCCGCACAGACGGGTGTCCCGAGCTGCCACGGGGCGCGTATACGGTGGGCGCGGTTTCACCAGAGGAGGGGCTGTCATGCGGCTGCACGTGGGATGCGCGATGTGGACCCACCGGTCGTGGCCTGGTCGCCTGCTGCCACCAGCGGAGCGCCTGCGGCACTATGCGAGCTGGTGCGACGCCGTCGAGGGCAACACGACGTTCTACGCGACACCGGCCCGGGACACCGTCGCGTCCTGGGCGGCGCAGACCGATCCCAGCTTTCGGTTCGTCCTCAAACTTCCCAAGGTCGTCACGCACGAACGCCGGCTCACCGACGTCGGCGACCCGCTGCGCGCCTTCCTGGACGCGATCGAGCCCCTCGGTCCACGCGCCCACGCTCTCTGGATCCAACTGCCGGGGTCGTTCTCGCCCGCCGACGTGCCTGCCCTCGATCGGTTCCTCGGCCAACTCCCGCGCTCCCACCGGTATGCCGTGGAGGTCCGCCATCCCGCGTTCTTCACCGACCCGCACGCGATCCGGCGGCTCGAGGAGACCCTCACCGCGGCCTCGGCCGAATGGATTCCCTTCGACACCACCGCGTTCTTCACCAGTCCGCCGACCAGCGACGCGGAACGCGACGCCTGGACCAAGAAGCCACGGATGCCGCTGCGGGCGGTCGCGCTGACCGACCGCCCGATCGTCCGTTACCTGGGCCGCGACGACAACGCCCGGACGGTCCAGGGGTGGCAGCGCTGGGTCGAGGTCACCGCCGACTGGCTGCGCGAGGGTCGCTCCCCCACCGTGTTCGTCCACACGCCGGACAACGCCGACGCGCCGCGGCTCGCCCGCCGCTTCCACGACGAGGTACGCGCCCGCGTGCCGGGCCTCGCCGCACTGCCCGAACCGATACCGGTCGAACCACTGACCCTCTTCTGACGGGTACGCCCGCGGTCACCCCTTTCCGTCGAGGAGGGCGTTGAGGTGGTGGGCCGTGCTGATCAGCGAGAGGTGGCTGAACGCCTGCGGGAAGTTACCGATCTGCTCACCGGTGGGCGCGATCTCCTCCGAGTAGAGCCCCAGCGGCGTGCTGTACGTCAGCATCTTCTCGAACGTCAGCTGGGCGTCGTCGAGCCGGCCGGACTGGGCGAGGGCCTGGACGTACCAGAAGGTGCACATGCTGAAGGTGCCCTCGGAGCCGGCGAGCCCGTCGGGCGAGGCGTTCGGGTCGTAGCGGTAGACGAGGCTGTCCGAGACCAGCTCGTTGTCTATCGCCCGCAACGTCGACAGCCACATCGGATCGTTCGGCGCGATGAAGCCCACCCCGGGCATCGCGAGCAGCGAGGCGTCGGTGATGTCGGTGCGGTAGTGCTGCACGAAGGCCTGTCGTTCCGGATGGAATCCCCGAGCGATGACCTGCTCGTAGACGGCGTTGCGTTCGTCCGCCCAGCGGGTGATGCTCGCGGGACGCCCACGTGCGTGCGCGATGCGGATCGCGCGGTCGAACGCGAGCCAGCACATCATCCGCCCGTAGGTGAAGTCCTGCCGCCCGGAGCGGGTCTCCCAGATGCCGTCCTCGGGCTGGTCCCAGTGGTCGCAGAGCCAGTCCATCAGGCCGGCCGTCTTGCGCCACCCGTCGTACGACGTCATCAACCCGCTCTGGTCGGCGAGATGCAGCGAGTTGAGCGCCTCGCCGTAGATGTCCAGTTGCACCTGGCCCGCCGCGCCGTTGCCGATCCGCACCGGCGCCGAGCCGCGGTATCCCTCCAGGTGGCCCAGCACCTCCTCGGGGAGGTCCGGCGAGCCGTCGATGCGGTACATGATCTGCAGAGGCACGTTGCCGTCGCGGGCGTCCCGGATGCGCGCTTCGAGCCAGGTCAGATACTTCTGGGCCTCCTCGGTGAAACCGACGCTGAGCAGCGCGTGGACCGAGAACGAGGCATCACGGATCCAGGTGTAGCGGTAGTCCCAGTTCCGTGGTCCACCGATCTGCTCCGGCAACCCCGCCGTCGGGGCGGCGACCACGGCGCCCGTCGGGGCGTACGTCATGAGCTTGAGCGTCATCGCCGACCTGTCGACCATCTCCCGCCAGCGGCCGGTGTAGGAGGAACGGCCCACCCACCGACGCCAGTGGTCCCGTGTCTCGGCCAGCAGTTCGCACGCCTCCTGCGTGCTGAGGGCCCGGGGTGGGTGGGGGCAGGCCGTCTCCAGGACGACTCCGCCGATGTCGCCGACGTGCAGCTCGTTGCGAAAGCAGACGCTCTCGGTGTCGCGCTGGATCGTCCGCTTGTCGACGAGCCGATCCGCGTCCGAGAAGGGGGTCAGGGTGAGGCTGAGGGTCGAGCTGCGGAAGACGTCGCCCTCCGGGTGCACCTCCAGCTCGTACGGATCCCGCCCGTAGTTGAACCGCGGCCGGCAGTCGAAGCGGAACGGCATGTGTCCCCGGACCATCCGGATCAGCCGGATCAACCGGTGCCGGTCGGTGGCCTGCTCGCCCGTGACGGGCATGAAGTCCAACAGCTCCCCCACCCCGTCGGCGCTGTGGAAACGGGTGATCAGGATCGGCGTGCCGGGTAGGTAGAGCTGTTTGCTCGAATACTCGATGCCGTCGGGTGAGAGCTGGAAGTGGCCGCCTTTTCGGCGGTCCAGCAGGGCGGCGAAGACGCTCGGCGAGTCGAAGCGCGGCGCGCAGAACCAGTCGATCGTGCCGTCCTTGCTGATCAGCGCGGCGGTCTGCAGGTCACCGATCAGGCCGTGCTCCTCCACCCCCGGGTACGTCGTATCCACGTTGGCTCCCGCCGCTCGTCGGGCTGACGGCGGCGACTACCCGGGATACCGCGCGCTACACGGCTGGCCGTCTCCGTGTCGGGCCGAAGCTGTCGGTGCCCGCCGATAGCGTGACCACCGGACGACATCGACGAGAGGACACCAGGTGAGCCTGCGCGGATTCGCCACCCTGAACATCTGGGCCGACGACGTGGCGGCGGCCACCGACTGGTACGCCCGGTTCCTGGGCCAGGAGGCGTACTTCTCGCGGCCCGGCCCCGACGGGCGTCCGGCCTACACCGAGTTCCGCCTCGGCGACTACCAGGCGGAGCTGGGCATCATCGACCGCAGGTACGCCCCGCCCGACGCGACGGCCGGGCCCGGTGGCGCTGTGATGCACTGGCACGTCGACGACCTCGACGCCACCGTGCAACGGCTCCTCGCGATGGGTGCCACCGAATACCAGCCGATCACGCCCCACGGGGACGCGGGCTTCGTCACCGCGGCGGTGGTGGACCATTCGGCAACGTGCTGGGGGTCATGACCAACCCGCACTACCTCGACATTCTCGCGTCTTCCAGGCCAGCCTGAGGCGGTTGTCGACGTCTGCTGTACTCGACAGCGAGGATTCCCCCTCGGCGAAGGAGGCCCACTGGCATGTCCACCTCCGAGTTCAGCCCCGACGCTCTGCGTACGCTGATCCGCGCCGGCGCCTGGATCGACCGCCCGGACACCAAGAAGGCCGCCGTACACCTGCTGACCTTCACCAAGCTGCCGGAGCAACCAGGCTTCGCCGAACTGGTCGAGGTCGTACAGATCCCCGAGTACGACGACGGTCACGACATCCAGGTGGCGGTCATCCGCGACTGGCCGGCGCTGCTCGCGCTACCGGCGGTCGAGCAACTCTCCGACGACGACCAGCGGCTGGTCGCCCTTGCCGGCAGCCTCGCCACCGGGCAACCGGTCGACCTGGCCGCCAACGCCGCCGTCAAGGGCCACGAGCACGCGGCGAAGGTCGCCGAGGCGATGGTGATCGCCGCCGGCTACCACCTGAAGTACACGGTCAACCCGACCGAGCGGCTCACCACGAGGTTCGCCAAAGCCTGAGTAGGCGCTCAGTGTCGGCGCTGCGGCAGGACGAGCAGCGTCACGGAGTTCGCCGGGTACGTCGCGCTGACGCCGCCCCGGGCCACCCGGAGATCCTCACCGCGGACGATCGAGGTGAGATCGGCCGGGCCGTAGGTGAACCGCTGCGCCCTGTCCCCGCCCTGGAATCCGGAGAGCGCCAACCGTGAGGTCAGATCGCCGCCCGTCTTGTTGACCACCATGACGGTGAGTGCCTTGTCGGACGAGCGTTGCGCGGCGTAGACCGAGAGCTGCCCCTGGTCGCCGCTGACCGCCGACACGCTCACGTCGCCGAACCTGCTCCCGGCTCCGTCGTAGTTCCGGTACATCCGGAACGCGTACGCGCCGGGGTCGGTCGGCTTCGGTTCGCCCCAGATGGTGGCCAGGTCCAGACCCTCGCGCCCGAAGATGCCGAGGACGTCGGCCTGCGCGAGCGCGCCGTTGATGTCGTCCAGGGCGCCCCAGTTGTATTCGGTGATGGCGACCTTGGTGCCGGGGTAGTACTGCGCGACCCATGCCTTCATCTGGCGGATGAACTGCAACGGCGGAGCGTTCACCCCGCCGGGGCCGATCCACGACTCGTCGACGTACGTCGGATCCCACAGCGACCGGGTGGACCGCAGCCGCAGCGCGTTGGCTTCCGCGTCCTTGCCGCCACTGATCTGCGGGTAGTAGTGCTGATCGAAGTAGTCGAGGAATCGCTTCCCGCCGTGGGCGTCGCTGAAGTCCTTCATGTTCTTCAGATACCACTGGGACAGGTTGAGCCCGCCGTGCGCCGCCGCGTCGGCACCCGGCGCGCATCCGTCCACGCCGGACGCCACCCATTCGCAGTAGCCCCAACCGGACGGGCCGAGCACCGCCGCGCGCGGGTCGGCGGCCTTGATGGCCGCGGCGGTCGCCGTGCCCTTGCCGCCCAGTTCGTCGTAGCTCACCGGGTCGGGATGCACGTCGCGGTGGGTGGAGTTCCACAGCACCGGCTCGTTGTCGAGTTCGTAGATCGGTACGCCGCCACGTGACGCCGGGCCGAACTGGGTCACCAGATGGGACACCATCTCGCCGGCGAACGACGCGTCGGCCGGGATCGAGGTGTCCGTGGGGACCGCCCCGGTCAGGTTCGCGTCGGCGTGCCGGCCGTTGCCACAATTGGGGTCCCACTGGTCGAACGAGTCCTGCTCGGGGAAGCGGGTGGCCGGGAAGCCGCAGGCGAACGGGTGTGACGAGGGCGAGTCCTTCGCCACCCATCCGATCAACGGCACGGTGACCACCTGCCTGGTCCCGTGGTCCCGGTTTCGCTGGACGAACGCCTCGACCGTGTTGTCGGGCCCGGCCACGATGTTCTCGAAGTACCAGTCGCTGCCGGTGTTGTAGGTGTGGTTCTTGAAGTTGTAGCGGCTGCTCGCGTTACCGCCCCAGCGCGCCACCGGGGTGCCGAGTTCGGCGACGAGCGCGGGGTCGCCGCCGTTCATACCGTAGATGTCGGGGCTGATCTTGTGGCGGGCGGCGGACACGTCCACGGTCAGGGCGAGCCCGGCGGCGGCCGCCGCCGGGCCGGCGACGGCCTGGGTGGTCAGCAGCCCCGCCACGAGAGAACCGACCACACCGATCGCCGTGGCCGGACGTGGCTTGCGCCGTCGTTGCACACCCATCAGAAACTCCTGCCGCCGATCAGCCCGGGACGGACCGAACCCAAAAATATTACCGATTGTCTATATCAACTCAATTGATACTTGTCAATTGATGCTGCCATGACTGCCGTACCTCGACCGGGACGCCGAGCCGGTCCATCTCGGCGTCGGTGAGCCCACCGAGGCGGACATCCAGGGTGTACGTGCCGCACGCCGGCAGCACTGCCGGCCCGCTGTCACCGACCCCGTCGACCACGCTGCCGCCGGTGATCGTCGCCGCCCGATCACGGCGCCTCAACGACCTGTTCGCGCTCCGGGACGGGCTCATCGCCCGCGTCGAGTCGTACGTCGTCCCGCTGCCCTGAGACGGGCGGCACGGCCGGAAGACGGGCGCGCCCCGTCACCGTCCCTCCTATCCACGCGCGATGGCGGCGACCGCTGGCCGGAACTGCTGGCGCAGCGCGGCCTCCAGCGTGTCGAACGCCTTCTGCAACGACTGCGGGTCGTGCTCGGTGGCCACGTCGCGGGCGTTCTGGAGGATGTCGAGGCGGAGTGCGGGCAGCACCTGCTCAGCCGTCGGTTCCGTGCCCTCCTCCGGCCACCGCAGTACGGTGAGCGGCAACCGCAGCGGCCCCTCCACACCGCGGCGTCCGCGATCGTCGAGGATGCGGGCGCACTCCTCCTCGACGATCCCCACCGCCTCGCCTTCGGCAGAGGTGATCGCGGACCGGAGGTTGTTCCACGCCTTCCTGTGCGCCACCAACTCGCTCCGGGCGGCATCGGTCAATGCTCTGGACAGCTTGTCCAGGTCGTCGACGTCCTTTGCCACTTCTTCGGTCCTGTCGGCGTACGGATTGTGAGAGAGCACCTTGACGGCGATGGCCGAAACGCTCAGCAGCATCAGGAGGCCCACGAAGACCAGCTGGAAGCTGGCCAGAGCGCCGAAGGCAGCCGCCTGCGTGGATCGCACGTAGGCACCCGCGGCGAGCACGCCGACGGTCAGGACCGCGAGGATCACCGGCCCGGCCAGCCGAGCCCACGGCAGATCGTCCTCCTCCCGGGTCTGCTCCTCGGGTCGCCAGTGCCAGAACACCCGGCGCAGCAGCAACCACGGGTTGAGCGGCCCGCGTCGGCGGGACCGGGTCACCCGAATCCGGTGTCGGAAGAGGTGCTCGGCAAGGCTGTGTCCGGCGGCCAACAGGCAGAGAGCCATGCCGATACCGGGCAGATACGCGATCCAGTAGACGAGGTCGGACGGGCCCGCCCCGAAGATGCGCTGCACCACGTTGCCTACGAAGGCCACGTCGAAAAACGCAGCGAGCGCCAGGACGCCCCAGACCACCCACCGAGGAAGGGCCCGCCGACGGCGGCTCTCCGCCCCGTCCCCGACATGCGACCGGGTGACCACATGCTCCGCGCTACGTGCCTCAGCGACCCGTTCCCGGGCAACGAGGCGGTCGACCTCGTCGAGCGCCGCCCGCGCCGTGTGGTATCGCTCGACCACCAGGACGCCGGCTTCGTCCAGAGCGGTCTGGGAAGCCACGAGAGCCGCGTTGCCCCTGCCGAACGCACGCAGCAGGGCTGCCGCCTCGATGTCCTCCAGCCGCTGTTCCGCCGCCGGCACGACGGGGTTGCCGAGCAGAACGCCGGAGGCCGGACACGGGACCGGCGCCTGCCATCGCCGGCCGTTGTTCGCCACTTCGTCCATCGTCATGTCCCTCCTTGCGCTCGAGAGGCCAGGATGTCGACCCGGCGGGCACACTGCGTCTCGTCGTCGGATGTCGCGGTGGCCGGAAAGCCGGTTCCATCGGCACACGTGTTCGTCTCGCCTCTCCCCTCCGCCAGGACGCTCGGCACGCCTTCCCTCCGGAGGAACTCGGCGACCGCCTCCGCACGGCCCATGGACAGCGCCCGGTTGTGGGCGCCGTCGCCGCGCGGGTCCGCGAAGCCGACCACCTGCACCCGCGCCATCGCGCCGGTACGCAACGTCACCGCGAGTTCGGTGAGCATGGGACCGGCGTCCGACCGGAGGACGGTCTGGTCGGTGTCGAAGAGCGCGGCCGCCGGAAGGCTGTACCGCTGTACCGCACTCCCGTACCGAACGACCGGGTCGCCGACCTCGGCGACGGGCGCCGACCCGGGGTCCTCCGGGTCACGACCCACCGAGGCGGCACGTACGTCACAGTCACCACCTTGGAACTCGCAGAACTCCGTCCAGAGACGGGTGAGCCACTGCGCCTGGGCCGGGGCGGGCACCGGCTGACCTGCGGCGGGATGCCCGATGCCGACGAACGTCACAGTGATGCCGTCGAACACGTCCGGCCGGAGTTCCTGCGCCGGTTCCGCCGAGCACGCGGCGGTCATGGCGGCGATCTCCTCGCTGCCGGTGAAATCCGACCTCACCAGGCTGGCACAACCCTCCGTCACGAGGCCGTCGGTCGCGACGACCAGGCGCTTGGCGCCCTTGCCCTGACGGAGCCAGTCCGCCGCGGTGGCCGAAGGACGCAGGATGTCGGTGCCCGGCGCGGCCGGGTCGGTCGTCTGGGCCGCGTCGACCGCATCCTCAAGACAGTCCCCCGCCTCCCGCTCACGGTCCCTCTGGTTGTCCGGGTTGTTGTCGTCCCTCTTCCAGTCCGTCGACTGCTCGAAGACGGTCCACGACAGGTCCGCCGCGGTACCGCTGAACGCGCCCACGGCCACGGTGTCCCGGTCCCGGGCCGCCTGGCGGACGAACTCGCTGAGGGCCCGCCGATAGTCGGGGGCACCGATGCCGGTGCCGACCGCACGGGTCGAGTTGGTGACGTCCACCAGGAACGCCGTCCGACCGGTCGTCTCCCCGGGCTCGTCCATCCACGCACAGGGCTCCGGGCGCCGGGGCGGATCGATCGGGTCACAGCCGAACAGCGATGGTGTCACCAGGACGGCGACGGCCATCAGGACCTGCCGAACGCGTGACGCGCGCGTCATGAGCCGTCACCGGCCTCGTCGGAGAGGCCCTGGCTGCGCCGGAACGCGTGCAGTGCGGCCTCGTACGACTCGGCGAACTCGAACAGGCCCACGCGAGTGTGGCTCTTGGCCGCCCGGTCCAGTACGTCCGCCAGGTCGTTGCGGGCCTGGTCACGAGCGTTCTCCAGCCCGGTCACCGAGGCCGCGAACGGCTTGTCGGCCAGCTGCGCGGCGTACGGCAGCACCAGGTCGCCGACCTCCTGGCCGGCGAACCCGGTCAGGATGTCCCGCCACCGGACCGCCACCGCCTCGACGTTGTCCGCCCGCACCCGCATGAGCGAGTACGGCAGCAGGACCTCCACCACGCGCGCGTCCGGACGCACCCGTAGCCTCACCTGGCAACGCAGCGAGACTCCGGCGTCGGTGAAGCAGAACTCGGCGGGCAATGCGCGGCCCATGGCGCGCTCCGCATCGAGTGCCCGATGCGGCGCGAAGTCCCGCCCCACCTGCCAGACCACCTCCCGCACAGCACGGCGGACGCTCTCGGTGTGCCGGTCCGCGCGGGTCCTCAGGTCACCGAGATCGGTCACCGCAGCCGACCAGGTCGCCTCGACCTGCACCTGGAAGTCGTACGCCTCCCCCATCGCCGGGATCGCCAAGGGCGCTCCGGCGTCGATCGACTCGGTCAGCGGTGAAACCGGAGCACCAGCGGGCGGGGGCGACGCGGGCTGCTCGCCACGGGGCTCCGAAGCCCTTCCGGTCAGCCGGTCCCAGAGGCGGCGCCAGAAGCCGGGTTTCCTGTCGGTGTCGTGCGTCGTCATCGGGCTCGGTCCTCCGTCAGTCGGTCGATGATTTCCTTGAGCAGCAGGTCTCCCGGTCGACGGCCCTGCCACAGCCGCAGGTGCCAGAGACCACGCTTGCGGAGCCGTGGGTCGGCCAGCGCCTCCCGCACGAGGTCGGAGAGCGCCCGGGACAGGTCCTCGTGCGGACCACCGGGGCGGTACGGCAGTTCCAGCCACTGGCGCAGCAGGTCCCAGGCCGTGTACGCGGTCGCCGGATCGGCGAGGGCGGCCGTCCACATCCGGACCAGCACGGGCAGCCGTTCGGGTACGAGGACTGCGTCGACCAGGAGCTGTGGCCATTCCGGACGGTCGCGGCCGAGTTGACGGGCGAGGAAGAGGACCGTCCAGGTGGCATGGACGTTGACCTCCGACGCCGCGTCGGCCAACCAGGCGTCGACGTGGTCGTAGACCACGTCCGCCGAGCCGGCCAGGTAGATGCTCGCGACGGCCCGGCTGACGCTCCGGTACGGCCGCTGCCGCGGATCGGTAGCGATGACCCGGAGGTCGTGCAGGGCCACGCCCGGGATGGTCCTGCCCAGTTCCGTCCCGTAGACCTTGGCCGCGGTGTCGTGCAGCTCGGGGTCGGTACTCCGCACCCAGTCGCTGATCTTCCGGCGTACGCGGATGACGAACCGTTCGTTCCGGCCCACCTGCTCCAGCGCCCATGCCGCCGCCTGCCGACGCATGCCGTTGATGTCCAGCGCCCATGGCCGAATCAGGTCGGCCATGATCTTCTCGAAGTCGTACACGGCCAGCTTCCCCGCCGCCTGCGCGGCACGGAGACGCATGGCGGGACGACCGCTGGTCACAACCCGGTCCAGCCAGTACAGCAGCACCTCGCGGGTCGTGTCGTAGTCGTTCCACGCGACGTCGAGGAAGGCGTCCGACAGCGCGGTGTTCCGCAGCTGGGCACGGCGTGGTGACTGCTCCTTGCCCGTGCCGAGGTCGCCCAGCATGTCTGTGTACAGGAGCTTGTCCAGTCCGTCGTCGAAGACCGGTCGGGCAGGTGTGGAATCCGGTGCCTCGATGAGTCGCAACATGCCGAGCAGTTGCTCGGCGGCGCTGAGCACGTCCACCAGCTCGATGCCGTCGAAGATCGCGTACGCCGTACGCAGGGCCTGTCGCCGCGGACCGCCGAAGGGGTCGGAGACCGAGGACGTCCTGAGCGCGTCCTCGAACGCCCGACGGGCCACAGTCCGCCAGTCCGGCTCCAGGGAAGCGACCACCGCTGCGGGCGTCTTCTCCTGCCGGAGGCCCTCGACCAGAGCCCGGGCCAGCTTGACGACCTGGCCCGGACGGCGGCTGTTGGCGATGTACTCCGTGACCGACTCGTCGGCCAGCACGGTCACCGGCGCGGGGGAAGACGCCGGCTGTTCCGTCTCCAGGTAGCGCTCCAGCACCGCGGCGGGGTCCGGCCAGTCGTGCCTGACGGCGTACCGGCTGGTCTCGGCCTCGGCCGCCGGCGGCCCGAGCAGTACGACGTACCCGCGAGCGCCGTGCCCCACCGCTGTTCGATACGCCTCCACGGTCGACTCGTCGGCGAGGTCCGCGCCGTCGCGGAGTTCGAGGACGAGACCCCAGCCCGCGGGGAAGAACAGCTCGGACTGCGACAGGACGTCGCCGGCGACGACGCCGTCGGGCATCACCAATCCGCCCACGCGCCCTATGCGGCCCTCGGTGCGCAGCCGATCCAGGAGGGCGTGGCCCGCGGCCCGCCGCCCGCTGCCGTCAGGGCCGAGGACGATCACCAGACCCTCGGTGCGGAGCGTCGAGAGGACCGCCGCGAAGGTGTCTCCCTTCACGTACCGCCGACGCTGTTGCTCCAGGTCGATGCTCGTCAGCTCGTACCGGGTGAGGGTGACCTGCTCCTCGCCCACCTTGACCATGACCGAGACGGCATTCGCCCCGACCGCCACCGGACCGTTGACCGTGTCGACGCGAGTCCGGTACTCGTCACCACTTTGAAGGTGGAAGTCGTCCGCCGTGGACTCCGCCTCGTCAGCTGCCTTGTCCGAGGGGGCCGATTTGCCCAACTGCTGCCTGGGCAGTAGGTCGTGCAGAGTTTCCGGCCGGCGCCCCTCGCCCGTACCCGTGGACTTGTCAGCGGCTTCCCTCCGGGCCGCCGCCGCTTCGTCCGTCGCCGGGGCCGGCGTCGGATCCACTGGTGTGTCGGACGGCGGCCGTGGTGGGTCGTCCCGACCCTCCGAGCCCTCCGCCCCTTCCGCCGTCGGGGCACCGCCGACATCGTCGGCCACGACCTGCTCCGGCGGTGCCGCCGCGGTGCCCGCATCATCGGGGCGATCGTCACCGGCCATGGGGAGTTCCCGTGTGCGAGGTGGCGCCCTTGCCTACGACGAACGGACCGTTCACGGTCCCGACCCTGGTGTCGTACACGTCGCCGACGATTCGCCTGCCGGCGTCGCCGTCCGGCACGTCGGAGGCGTCCGAACGCGGGCCCGGTTCGGTGGGACCGGTGTCCGGGCCGTCAGGGGCACCCTCCGCCGGCAACTCGGCGCCCCACAGTCGAATCCACGCCGGCTCCCGGTACTCCTTCGCCTTTGCGACGACCTTCCGGTAGGCCTGCGGCATCAACGCGGGGTCGCCCTCCAGCACGGACGTCCGGTACACGTGATCGGCCAGCACGAGGCCGACGAAGGCTCCCGGTGCCGCGTTCATCGCGCGGCGCAACGGTGCGATGTCCCGGATCCGTGCCGCCTCCACCAACGCCGGCCCGCCGATCAGATCGTCCTCGTCGACCACGACGTCGCCGTGCGTGACAGCCATCCGGATCCGGAGTCGAGCCTCCGGCGTCAGCCTGGCGTTCGACCTGCGGAGTCCCCGGTCGACCCTGGGCGGGAACTCACCGATCACCTCTTCCTTGCTGACCGCAGGCGGCACGACAATCGTCATCCCATCGCCGTCCTTGCGGATCACCCACTGACCGCCGAGCGGACACTCCTGGAGTGCCTCGGCCACCACCGCCCGAAGGTCACCAACGAGCAGCCTGTGACGCCATGAGCCACCGGCGCTCGAATCCACGATGTCGATTGATATGACCGAGTACGAACGAGCGGGACGGTACATCCGCTGTGTCTCCTCTTCTGGCTGGACGCACATCGGCGACGATCGGCGTCCGACATGTGTTCACGGCCGGTGAACGCGGTGCAGGAATCGACGTGCCTCAGAAGGTGAGTGCCGCCAGACTCACGAACGACAGACACAGGCAGGCGAGGCCCCACCTGATGAAGCGGTACTTGACGATCACGATTCGACTGGTCCAGTGGAGTTCGCTGATCAGGCCGACCAACGGCTGTGTGGCGGCCTGCCGCAGGGCCGCGGTCAACTGCCCGCGGTCCAACGTCCCGACGTGACCGAAGAAGGCAACCTGACCGTCGTCGCGGTCACCGCGCACGCGCGGGTAGAGGGCCAGTAACAGGCTCACGGTGCCGACGATCCACAGCGCACTCGCCGCCCACCAGAACCACGAATCGGCCGACCCGAGCTGCTGCCGGGACCCCGCACCGCCGAGCACGAAGCCGACGGCTGCGCCGACCGCCGTACCCGCGATGGCCAGACCGTGCACGGCCTTGCCGTCCGCCCTGTCGATCTCTTCACGGTTGTGCGCGAGAAGTCGCTCTGCGAGTCGCTGTTCTTCCATGCTGGACACGCTCCGCCCTTCCGTTTCGGAGATCGACGGCTTCAGACACACCCCCTATGCGTCATGCGACACAGAGCTGGCGAGGGATCGCAGGACGGTCACCTGTACCAGGACGATGCGCTGCCGGCTCGTCCGTACGAGCCCGCGTTCGCGCAGCATGCGCAGCGTCCGGGCCGCCACCTCGCGCGACGTCGCGGCCGCCTTGGCCAGTTCCTGCTGGGTCAGGGGAAGGTCGATGACGACCCCGTCGGGCGCTCGCCTGCCCTGCCGCTCGGCGAGGTCGAGCAACAGCGAGATGATCCTGCCCGAACCGGACGTGGAGACGTACCGCAGCCGCTCGGCATCGGACTCCCGAAGGCGCGCGGTGACGTGCTGAAGCATCGCGAACATCACTCCCGGGAAGTCCTGCAGGTGCCGAAGGAATTGTTGTTCAGGAATGATTCGTGCACGGACCGGCACCAGCGCCGTGACCGTGGCCGAGCGAGGTCGGTCGTCAATGGCGGACAGTTCTCCGAGAATGTCGTCCGGTCCCCTGATGGCCAACAGCACCTCGTCTCCTCGTCGGGACTGCACGGAAACCTTGGCCCATCCGGTGAGTAGCAACGCCACGTGCTGAGTGGGCTCACCCTGATGGAAGAGAGTTGCTCGGCTCGCGTACCGACGCTCGGTACCGAGCGCGAGCAGGCCCTCCACCTCGTCGGATGAAACAAGATCCAGAAACGGACGTGCCATCACCGTCCCCAATTCAGCGACCACCTCTCCGGAGATGCAACCATTCGAGTCCGGTCCACTTGAGCTGCTGGAGAGCGAAGTTTATCGACGTCATCTATCGGCACCACATCGTCGAACGCGTCGGCCTTTCGCATCCGGCCAGAGGGTGAACAAGGGCTTGAGGTCAACCGGATCCACCCACATGGGCACGCACGACCGCCGTCGACGATCCTGCAATGCTCGAATCAGGCAGTGCCGGTGTCCGGACACTGACATCGGCATTCCGGTGAAACGGCCGCGCCGTTAGCTGAGCTCAGATCAGCCGGCTCGGTAGCCGACCGCCACCAGGCGCTCGAAAGCCGCCCGTACCTCGCCCGGCATCCCCTGCGGGATCGCCCGCGTGATCCTCCGCGACCAGACCGGCCGGGTGCTGCTGGTCCACCCGGCCTGCACGCGCGAGGCCCGGGAAGAGCTGGGCCTGTCGATACCCGCAGGGGCGCTGCTGCGCGTCGACTGGGTGCCGGTGAGCCCGCCGTGGACGGCGGGCTCATGTTCGTGTTCGATGGCGGAATGCTGCCGGCGGACCAGGTCGCGGGGGTCACCGCGGCGATCACCGCGATCGGACGGGGCGGCGTCTACCTTGAGGATGGAGTCGCGACCTCGAACAGTTAGTCGACCGGGTTGAGCCACGGCCGCAGCCCGGTGCCAGGAGATAGAGGTCCCCGTGCACGCGAAAAAGGCCCCGACCCGGTGTTAACCACCAGGTCAGGGCCTTGTTCGTTGGTGCGCCGCCAGGGACTCGAACCCCGAACCCGCGGATTAAGAGTCCGCT
>NZ_JBFAPG010000070.1:0-18473 GCF_040675595.1 Micromonospora sp. NPDC049580 | reverse complement strand
GCGCGGCCGTAGCGGCCTGGGCACGAACATGCGCGGGGCCGTTGCAATGCCACAGATCGCCGCGCGGGTCACGGTAGGACCGGGCATGTCACGCTCGCACGCTGTCGCCTCCGGGCAGGGGCGTGTGGCGGCGGGGCAGGTGGACGTTAGCTTTGTCGGCGATGACGGGCAGGACCGCAGCGAGCCGCTGGACCAGTGCTGGATGCGGCCATTCGAGGCTGCTCGCCCGATAGACGCGACCCGGTCGAAGCGGGGCGCGAAGGGTTTCGCGGGTTTGTGGTGGTTCGCCACGACCGCGGATCACGTCGGCTATGAATCGTGGCTGCAGCGGGATCATGTCATGGCGTGGGACTTCGACCCGACGGTCATGTCGCTGGTGTCACGGCCGTTGCGCCTGACGTGGCAGCGCGACGACAAGATCGTCACCCACACACCGGACTTCTTCGCGCGGCTACGCGACGGCACGGCAGTGGTGATCGAGGTGCGGTCGCAGCGTCGCCGCGGACGCGGCGAGCAGCCGATGGTGGAACCGATCGTGTACGCGTGCCAGCAGGTCGGATGGACGGTGTGGCGCGTCGATGTCATGGACCCGGTGCGGACAGCGAACCTGCACTGGCTGTCGGGCTATCGGCATCCGCGCTGCCTCGACGCTCGGTGGACGGCTAGCCTGCTACGGGTGTTCGCCGAGGGTGCGGCGCTGATTGACGGCGCGCGTCAGGTCGGGGATCCCATCGCCGTGCTGCCCACGCTATTTCATCTGCTCTGGCGACAGGCACTGCACACCGACCTGGACGCCGCACCCATCGGCGCGGAATCGCTGGTGCACGGCGGCGGCATCTGATGGCAGGGGTGTCGCGACCACGGATGCTGCGCGCTGGTGACGAGGTTCGGCTACGAGGCGCGCGGTACACGGTGGCGTCAGTGACGGGCAGCGGAGTGCGGCTTGAAGACGTCGTCGGCGCGCAGACAACCCTGCCGCTGGGCGAGGTGCTCACCGGTCGCGATCTGGAATGGGTGTCCACGCCGCGCGGCGCCGCTCCCCTACCCCCGGCTGGGATGCTCGAGGTCGTGCCCCAGCCAGTCATGGCGCGTGCGCGGTGGTGGGAGCGGCACCTGATCGAACTGCTGACCGGCGTGGCGCCGGATGCGGCACACGATTCGACGCCACAATCTGGCTACGATCCGCGCCGGCACACGCTGCGCCAGCGTGAGCTGGCCAAGCTGACCGAACTGCGGGCGGCGGGTCACTCGGTCAGCTTCGCCACGATCAAGCGGCTGCGGGCGGCGTACGAAAGGCAAGGCCTGTGGGGGCTGGTCGACCAGCGCTATGCGCGGGTGTCTGGCCCCACCGGACGAGTTGACCAGCGGGTTGTCGACGCGACGGTGCAGGCGATCGACGAGGAGACCAACCGCTCTACGGGAACGGTGAAAAGGCTGGCGCGGCGGGTCACACAGATCCTGGCCGCCGAGCACGGCAACACCGCTCCGGCGCTGCCGTCGACGGCGACGTTCTACCGCTTGGTAGGTCGACTGGCGCAGGGCAGACACACGTTCGGCTCGGCCAAGACCCGCCGGTCGCTGGCAAAGTCCCCGAAAGGGCCATTCGGGTCGGTGTCGGCGCTGCGCCCCGGCCAGTGGGTGCACATCGATTCCACACCGATTGATGTACGGGTGGTGTTGGACAACGGTGTGATCGACCGGGCGGAGCTGACGTGGCTGGTGGACTTGGCCACCCGCAGCATTCCGGCGGCGGTGTTGCGGCCAACAACCAAAGCCGCCGATGCGGCGGTGTTGCTGGCGCGGGCGCTGACGCCGGAGCCGATGCGCCCGGGCTGGGTCGACGCGGTACGCATGTCACGGTCGGTGTTGCCGCACCGTCGCCTCACCGCTTTGGACGACCAGCTGACGCACGCCGCCGCCCGGCCGGTGATCGTTCCGGAAACCATCGTCTGCGACAACGGTAAGGCGTACGTGTCGCAGACGTTCCGCACCGCCTGTCGGGCGATGGGCATCAACCTCCAGCCCACCCACCTGGGCTCGCCGTGGGAGAACAGTGCCGTCGAGCGCAGCTTCAACTCCGTGGGCACCCTGTTTGCCCAGTACGTCGCCGGCCACGTCGGGCGTAGCGTCGAACACCGAGGCAAGAGCGCCGAGAAGAACGCGGTGTGGTCCATCGTTGAGCTGCAGGCACTGCTGGACGAATGGATCGTCACGGTCTGGCAAAACCGGCCGCATGACGGGCTGCGTAACCCGCTGGCCCCGGACACAGCCCTGACGCCCAACGAGCAGTATGCCGCTCTGGTCGAGGTCGCCGGTTACGTGCCGGTCGCATTGAACGCTGACGACTACGTTGAACTCTTGCCAGTTTCCTGGAACAGGATCGGCCGCGCCGGCATCAAGCTCAACCGACGCACCTACGACGACAACGCGCTCGACGCGTACAACCTGCGCGGCGAACACTCGGGGGTCACCGCGAGGGACGGGCGGTGGGAGGTCCACTTCGATCCGTACGACATAACCCGCATTTGGGTGCGCAACCACCGAGACGGCGGCTGGATCACCGTTGGCTGGAAACACCTGCGCAGCGCCCCGATGCCGTTCGGCGAGGTGGCCTGGCAGCACGCCCGCAACATCCTGCGGCGTCGCGGCGAGGACACCGCCACGGAGGCGCAGATCGCCGCGGCCGCCGCGCAACTGCTCGACCGGGCCGAACAAGGCCCGGAGCCAAAGGCCACCACGCCACGGGATCGGCGCGTCGCCGGACGCACTCGCTCCACGAACGCACCCTCAGGCCCGCGCCCGAACCCGTCCGAGCAACAGGACACGGCGCAGGCCGTTCCCACCGCTCGTGAAGAGAACCCTGAACCGCTGGCGGAGGTGATCCCCCTGCCGCTGTTCGACGCCCGCGAGGAGGCCCGCAGGTGGAGTTTCTAAACGACGTCAGCCAACTGGAAGACCGACCGCAACCCACCACCACCATGGAAGGCTGGCAGCGGTTCGTCGAAGCCGATCCGGCCAACGTTGCCCTGCTACCCAAGGGCGACTGGTCGGCGCTGACTGCGCAGCAACGTCTGATCTATGACGAGGCGCGGATCGCGTACCACGCCGAACTGGTGGTGGTCACCACGTCCGCGATCCGCGAGATCACCAATCAGGGCCGGCTGCTGGCACTGCTCAACCAACGGGAGAACGGCGCCCGCCGCGGGCTGATCGTTTCCGGTGCGGCGGCGACCGGCAAGAGCACCGCCATCAAGCAGCTCGGCCGGCTGCACGAACTGCGCACTCGAGCCCGGCATCCCGACACCGAACGCATCCCCGTGGTCTACGTGACAGCACCTCCGAAAGGCTCGCCGCGGAAGCTGGCAATGGAGTTCGCGCGATTCCTCGGCCTGCCCAGAGTCACGTCTCGTGCCAACGCCACCGACATCGCCGACGCCGTCTGCCGGATCCTGATCGACGTTCGATGCGAGATCGTCATCGTCGATGAGCTTCATAACATCAACATGGCGACCACTGCGGGCGAGGACCACTCCGACCACATGAAGTACCTCACCGAGCACCTGCCCGCGACCTTCATCTACGCCGGCATGGACATCGAACGGTCCGGGATGTTCACCGGCGTACGTGGCCGGCAACTCGCCGGACGCTGCGTCCTGGTCAACACTGGCCCGTTTCCCCACCACAACGAGTGGAAACAGCTCGTCGCTAGCATGGAAAGTGCGCTGCGACTGCACCACCACAAGCCCGGCACGCTGACCGCGTCGGCAAAGTACCTGCACCAGCGCACCAGGGGCATGATCGGCAGCCTGTCACACCTTATTCGCGCCGCGGCGATACGTGCGATCCTCGACGGAACCGAGACCATCTCGCGGGACGCGATGGACGCGGTGCGCATCGACCACGCCGCAGAGTCCTCCGCCCGCCGCGCCGGTTCGCGACAATGATCCCGGCGACCGCCAGCTGGGGGCAGCCGCAGCTACGGCGGCTGCCCCGACGCATCCCCCCGGTACACGACGAGACGCTCGAGTCGTACATCGGCCGGCTCGCGGCGAGAAACTATCTGTCCCGCGCTGACCTCGCGGCCCACCTCACGCCGCGGCGCCAGGGCAGCCGCCGCGGCGTTATCGCGTCGGAGTCCCTCGCGGCGGTCACAGGATTCGCCGAGCCGCGGCTGGCCTACGCCTTGCCGGAGATTCGCCAGCGCGTCCCGTACTGCTACGCGCCGCCGATGATCGGACAGGTCGTCGGCAGCTACCCCAACCGGCGGCATCCGTTATGCCGACGGTGCGCGGGCACCACCGGCCCCGTGACGATCTGGGCACGATGCGACTACAACGTCTGCGTCCGTCACCAGCTGTGGGTCGGCGACGGTGTCTCACAATCAGCCGACCAGGTCGACGTGGCCGACATGCCCGAGACTGTCCAGGCGCAGGTGCGGCTGCAGCGGCTTATCCGCCGCCGCGGTTACCCCCGCGTGCGCTACTACTTCTCCGACGCCTGCGCGATCGAACACTGGGGCTCGCGCAACCCGTTTGCCTTGACCCCACGCAACGAGCGCATGCGGCGCCTGCACGCCCGCGAGCACGCGGAGTTCCTACCCTTGTCCTACGGCTACGCGGCGCAGTACCCCGAGGTCGTCCCGATCTTGTCCGTGATTTCCTCACCGTATTGGCGTCGCATGGCCAAGTCGCTCGAGATCACGGACCGCTTCCGCTTTTACGACGAAATCCTCAAGGAGCGTCCAGTGCACCCCTCCAGGTACAGCCACGGTGGACTCGCCTCATGGATCAACCACGAGCGAAACCCAACCGGGCCCGCTGACCCCGACGGCGAGCGAACCCTGCGCCGGCTTTATCTGGGCACCGCCGGAGTGCTGCAATTGCATGACCCCGCGGCCGATGCACCTCACCGTCCCCTGAGAGCGCAAGCATAACTATCAAGAACAGCATCGCACCCGGTCCGGACCCTGGACTCAAGAGCCAAGACCAAACTGACCTCTCCCTACGAGCGGCTCCCCTCGTCATCGCGTGACTGCTGCTGGTGACGACTTCGCGCGTGAGGTAAAGCCCACTGATAAAGTGGCTTCGCAGGACGCCCACGGGCTCCCGCGCCCGCCGAGAGACCCGCTCCCGCGGGTCTCTCGTGCTTTGTCGCAATCTTGCGGCGGACGGGCGTGGACGTCGTCGCGTAGTCATCAGCACCGAAGGCAGTGGACCTTCGTGGTCGGCGAGGGTGACATCGCGGCCGCCGGCCGCCGTGCGGGGCGTATGCGGGTGGAGGCAGCCGAACCCGCCGGTGGCGTAGTGCGTGATGCCACCGACCGCCACTGCGAAGCAACTCTCACCAACCTTTCGAACTCATCCCGTTAGGAGCCACAATCCTTGCAATTCACCACACTTGCTCCGGCCGCACAGGCAGCCCTGCTCCCCAGAGAGGCCAAACCAGTTCAATGCGAAGCCCTGGACTCGAAGTCCGCGTTTGGCCCGAGATAATGAGAAAGCTTGCACCTGGCCCGAGATAATGAGAGCCATGACTCTTCAGGGATTCTCACTAACTTGGGCCACTGCAGATCAGGAGCTATCCGTGTGGCTCAGGTCAACTGAGAAATGACACGTCGATCTACTGGGGAGATTCCCAGCATCCTTCGGGGAAAGAAGCACACGTGTCACTGTGGAAGAAGACCGCGGTGGTGACGCTCTCGGCGATCACCGCACTCAGCGCCTCAGCCTGCGGCGTGGCGTCCGGCTCGTCCGAGGCGCCGAAGCAGCCCAGCGTCCTTGAGCTGCTCGCCAGCGACCTCAAGGGATCGCTGCAGAAGACGATGGACGTCACCGACAAGAGCGATTCGGTGACGATGACGATGACGGGCACGGTCGGCGGCGAGAAGATCTCCATGCAGGGTGTCATGGACCTGGGTGACCCGGTCAAGGCCGAGATGACGACGGCGGACCCGGACGGCGACACGACGACCATCCGGTTGATCGGCACCGTGATCTACGTCGAGGTGCCGACGAAGGACCGCGCGAGCATGGGCGGCAAGCGCTGGATGAAGATGGACATGACCAGCATCGGCCAGCAGGCGGGGATGGACTTCAGCAAGCAGTTCGAGGACATCGACCCGACCAAGCAGGTCAAGACGCTGCTCGCCGCCGAGGGCGTGACGGTCATCGGTGCGGAGACGGTGAACGGGGCGCGTACCGTCCACTACACCGTCACCACTCCGGTGGCGACGCAACTGGCTCAGGTGGACGCCAAGCTGCGGGCCGGCGTCGAGAAGCAGTTCGCCGCGGCGGGCGTCAAGGAGATCAAGGTCGACCTCTGGGTCGACGAGCAGTACCGGCCGCGCCGTGCGGGCACCGTCATGGGCGCGATGGGCGACATGGTGGTCGACTACACCGACTACGGCAAGGCGGTGACCATCGAGACGCCGCCGGCGGCGGAGACCAGCGACTTCGCCGAGATGCTGCAGGGGTTGAAGAACCTGGGTGCCGGCAGCTGACCGCAGCCGCGAGAGTGCCCGGTCGGCGAGGGTTCTCGTCGGCCGGGCACTGCCCGTTTCCGCGTCGCCTCTCCCCCAGCCCGGATCGGCCATGATCGCCTGTGCGGGGGCGCCGTGCGCGGTCGGTCACTCGAAGTGGTCGGCCAGCTTTCGCAGTTTGCTGACGTACGCCGGCCAGTCGTACCCGTCGGGGATGCTGGTGCCGTCCTGGTGCCAGCCGATTCCGCCGTCGTGCTGCTCGCGCATGATGTCCGCCTGCCCGGCGTGCCGGGCGAGGTCGCCGGTCACGTGCATGATGATCCGGTCCAGGGTCACGTCCTGGTGCCCTGGCCGCCACCAGGGCACCTGCCCGGGCGCGTCGAGCGGCAGCTGGTCGATCGTCTCGTCCGCGAACAGCGCGACCCGGCGGTACAGGTCGATCAGGCCGTCCTTCGTCTCGTCCTCGCGCGCGTACCAGTCGGCCTGCGGGTCATCGTCGAATGCCTCCAGCGGAACGAGTTCCTCGGGCGTCGGGAACTGGCGGCCGAAGGTGGGCCCGAAATAGCCGGCTTCGACGTTGAGGCAGTGTTTGACGATGCCGAGCAGGTTGTTGCCGGTCACGGTGCGGGGTGTTCTGGCCTCGCGTTCGCTCAGACCGTCGAGCTTCCAGATGAGGTCGTCGCGCGTCCGCCGCAGGTAGTAGTGCAGCGCGGCTTTCGTGTCGCTCAGGTCAGCCATGCCGGCCATTGTCGCGCAGGAGCTGCGCCGTCGTGTGCCGTGGCATGGGCGAGGTCAGCGTCCGGTGTAGCCAGTCCTGGGTGAGCGCGCGCAGCAGTGCTGGTTGTTCGAAGGGCAGGTAGTGCCCGGCGGCGTCGATCGTGGTGAAGGTGCCTCGGGGGTAGCGCCGCATGGCGTGGAACTGGTCGGTGTAGCCGACGATGCCGTCCTGGCGGCCGGTGAGGACGCTGACGGGGCCGTCGTAGGGGGTGTCGGTGGCCTCGTCGGGTAGCGCGTACCCGGGGTCGGTGCGCAGTGTCTGGAGGAAGGTGTCGTCGCCGGGGCCGCCGGCGTGCAGGGCGGCGAGCACGGTGGCGACGACGGCCGGGGTGCGGTGGCCGAGCGCGGTGTCGAGGTGGGTGCGCAGTTCGGTGGGGGCGTTGTCGAGCCAGCCGGCGGGTCCCGGGGGTGGGCGGTGGTCGGGCAGGGTGCGGCTGGCCGGTGCGATGGTGATTCCGGGGCAGACGAGGAGCAGGCCGCGGACCAGGTCGGGGCGTTGGCGGGCGATGCCGGCGGCGAGGTAGGCGCCGTAGGAGGCGCCGGCGAGCAGGACCGGTGCGTCGACGTGGTGGTCGAGCCATGCGCAGACGGTGTCCAGCAGGGCCTGGGAGGTGGGTGGGCAGGTGGCGGGGCTGTCGCCGTGGCCGGGCAGGTCCAGGTATGTCGCGCGCAGGTCGGCGCCGGCGAGGGCGGGGCTGAAGGCGGTGGCCGTGGCGGTGCGGGTCATGCCGAACATCGGCAGGCACACCACCTCGGGGTCGGCTGCGGCGGATCGGTCGACTGCCAGGTTCATTCGGGGGTCCTCCCCTGTCGCGCGGAGCGTTGCTGCCCGTCTTCGGTCGTGGCGGATACGCGGGAGGGGGTGGAACGTCGGGGTTGGCGGGCCTTAGGATGATCGAGATTCGTCGATCAGGGTTGGGTGTCGCCCGCGTCACACCCTGATCGGTGGACTTCTCAGGGTGTGCGCCGTCGCTGTCGCCGACCTCACGTGTGTCGTTGCCGGGGAATTCCTCCTGTGGGCTCGCGGTTGTCCGTTCGGAAGATCAGGTTTCCACATGATCGGATGGAAGTGCCATGCACGTGCGCTCAGACGCGGTAGTGCTGTTCGGCGTGACAGGTGATCTCGTCTCGAAGAAGCTGTTTCCGGCGCTGTACGAGTTGACCCGACGTGGTCGGCTCGATGTCCCGGTGATCGGGGTGGCCCGCTCCCCCTGGGACGATCAGCAGTTGATTGCGACCGCCCGCAAGTCGGTGGCCGAGGCGAGTGACGAGGTGGACGACGAGGCGTTCGAC
Organism: Micromonospora sp. NPDC049580; assembly: GCF_040675595.1. Classification (NCBI taxonomy): domain Bacteria; kingdom Bacillati; phylum Actinomycetota; class Actinomycetes; order Micromonosporales; family Micromonosporaceae; genus Micromonospora; species Micromonospora sp. NPDC049580. The sequence continues at coordinate 9,925 of NZ_JBFAPG010000070.1, read as the reverse complement.
GCCCTGGCGGGCAACCTGTCGATGATCTCGGGCGACTACGCGGACCCGGTGACGTACGAGCGGCTGGCGGAGCGTCTGCGCGACGCCGAGCGTCCGGTCTTCTATCTGGCGATTCCGCCGATGGTGTTCGGTGCGGTCGTGCGGGGGCTGGCGGCGGTCGGGCTGGCCGATCGTGGTCGGGTGATCGTGGAGAAGCCGTTCGGGCGTGACCTGGCGTCGTCCGCGGAGTTGGATCGGACGTTGCGGGGGGCCTTCGATCCGACGCGGGTGTTCCGGATCGACCACTACCTGGGCAAGGAGGCCGTGGAGAGTCTGTACGCGTTCCGGTTCGCCAATCGGCTGTTCGAGCCGTTGTGGAACAGCGAGCACATCGACAACGTGCAGGTCACTCTGGCCGAGGGTTTTGGCACGCAGGGTCGTGCCGGGTTCTATGACACCGTGGGCGCGACCCGTGACGTGTTGCAGAACCACATTCTCCAGGTGGTCGCGTTGATCGCGATGGACGCGCCAGCGGGTGACGACATGGACGCGTTTCGTGAGGCGGAGGCCGCGGTTCTGCGGCAGATCGAGGCGTTGTCGCCGGAGTTGACGGTGCGGGGGCAGTACGCGGGCTACCGCGACGAGCCGGGTGTCGCGCCGGATTCGAACACGGAGACGTTCGTGGCGACCCGGTTGACTGTCGACTCTCCCCGCTGGGCGGGTGTGCCGTTCTATCTGCGGACGGGCAAGTCCCTGGCGGGGACGGCGACCGAGGTGGTAATCGAGTTCAAGCAGCCGCAGCGTGCGCTGATCCCTGCCGCGGGTGGGGCGGCGGCGCCGGCGAATCTGCTGCGGTTCCGGCTGGGTCGTGGGGACGGCATCACGATGTCGATTCAGGCGAAGAGCCCGGGTGCGGAGGTGGCGAGCCGTCCGGTGGACCTGTCGGTGGACTTCGGGGCGGCGCTGGGTCGCCGTCAGGAGGCGTACGAGCGGTTGCTCGACGATGCGATGGACGGGCAGCATCTGCGGTTCGCGCGGGCGGAGACGATTCGGCAGGAGTGGCGCATCGTCGAGCCGATCCTGGATCTGGCGACCCCGGTGCGGCCGTACGACAGGGGTGGTTGGGGTCCGGCGGAGGCCGACGCGTTGGCCGGCGGCTGGCACGTGCCCGACCTGGGGTAGCCGGCGGGGATGGGCTGAGTGACCGCTCAGCTCACCGGAGGGACCGTCCGGCGACGGTGAGGTTTGCCGCGGGCGTGGGGTGTGGGCATGTGGGGGTGTCTCACGTCCTCTTCGGAGAGGAAGCAGCGCATGCTTTCCGCACTCGATCGTCGGCACACCGTCGCGCCGCCCGGCTACAGCCGGTGGCTCATTCCCCCGGCGGCGTTGGCCATCCATCTCTGCATCGGCCAGGTTTACGCGACAAGCGTCTACAAGAACTCGTTGATCGCCCACTTCGACACCGGTCAGACCGCGATCGGGGTGATCTTCAGCATCGCGATCGTGATGCTGGGGTTGTCCGCGGCGGTGGCGGGGACGTGGGTGGAGGCGAACGGGCCGCGTAAGGCCATGTTCGTCTCGGCCTGCTTCTGGGCGACGGGCTTCCTGGTCGGGTCGCTGGGCATCGCCACGAAGCAGCTGTGGCTGCTGTACCTGGGCTACGGCCTGCTCGGCGGCATCGGTCTGGGCATCGGGTACATCTCCCCCGTCTCGACGCTGATCAAGTGGTTCCCGGACCGGCCGGGTCTGGCCACCGGTCTGGCGATCATGGGTTTCGGTGGTGGCGCGATGGTGGCCTCTCCCCTGTCGCGTCAGCTCCTGTCGTTCTACGACCCCGGTTACGACCCGTCCAACGCGGGCTCGACGGCGTCGGGCAGCGCGCTGGTGTGGCTGTTCGTGACGCTCGGCCTGGGCTACTTCGTGATCATGATGTTCGGGGTGGCGAACGTGCGGGTGCCGGCCGACGGGTGGCGTCCGGCCGGCTTCGACCCGGCGGCGGTGGCGGCGAAGCCGCTGGTGACCACGGCGAACGTGTCGGCGGCCAACGCGGTGAAGACCCGCTCGTTCTGGCTGCTGTGGGTGGTGCTGTTCTGCAACGTCACGGCCGGGATCGGCATCCTGGAGCAGGCCAGTCCGATGATTCAGGACTTCTTCCGGGACAACGGGACGTCGGCGGTGTCGGTGGCGGCGGCCGGCGGGTTCGTGGGTCTGCTGTCGCTGTTCAACATGGCGGGCCGGTTCGTCTGGTCGTCGACGTCGGACGTGATCGGCCGCAAGCCGATCTACCTGGTGTACCTGGGTGTGGGCATGGTGCTGTACGCGCTGCTGGCCGTGTTCGGGCAGACGGCGACGGCGCTGTTCGTGCTGTTCGCGTGCGTGATCCTGTCGTTCTACGGCGGCGGGTTCGCGACCGTGCCGGCGTACCTGCGGGACCTGTTCGGGACGTACCAGGTGGGTGCGATCCACGGGCGGCTGCTGACCGCCTGGTCGGCGGCGGGGATCGCGGGGCCGCTGATCGTGAACGGGTTCCTCGACGCGCAGGGCAAGCCGGGCACGTTGACGGCGGCGGCGTACCGGCCGGCGCTGTTCACCATGGTGGGCGTCCTCGCGGTGGGCTTCGTGGCGAACCTGCTGGTGCGGCCGGTGCCGCAGCGCTATCACGAACCAGCGGCGGAGCAGGGCGTGGACGACGACACGACGGTCGAGAGGAGTGGTACGCGATGAGTGACGACGGTCGGCACGGGCAGCAGGCCCGGTTGTGGATTTCCTGGCTGGTGGTGGCGGTGCTGCTCGGCTACGGGGTCGTGCAGACGGTGATCACGGCGGCGAAGCTGTTCACTCACTGAGCGGTGAGCCGGGGCGCGCGGCGCCCCGGCTCACAGGCCGCCGGAGACGCGCAGGACGGTGCCGGTGGCGTAGGAGGCGTCCGGGCTGAGCAGCCAGGCGATGGCGGCGGCGACCTCGTCGGGTTCGCCGGCGCGACCCAATGGGATGCGGCCGGCGGCGCGGTCGGCGCGGTCGGGTACGCCGGAGTCGGCGTGGATGTCGGTGCGCACGATGCCGGGGGCGACGCCGTTGACCCGGATGCCGCGCGGGGCGAGTTCCTTGGCCAGGCCCACGGTGAGGGTGTCGGTGGCGGCCTTCACGGCGGCGTAGTGCACGTACTCCCCCGGGCTGCCGAGGGTCGCGGCGGCCGAGGACACGTTGACGATGGCGCCGCCGTCGGTGAGGCGGCGGGCGGCCTGCTGGGCGCAGAGGACGTACCCGATGAGGTTGACGTCGACGACCCGGCGCAGGTCGTCGACGCGCAGCTCGGTGAACGGGCCGATGGGGCTGGTGACGCCGGCGTTGTTGACCAGCCCGGTGAGCGGGCCGAGCTGGGCGGCGGCGTCGAACAGGGCGGCGACCTGGTCGGGGTCGGTGGTGTCGGCGCGTACCGCGATGGCCTGCGCGCCGGCCGCGTGCAGGTCGGCCAGGACGGTCTCGGCGGCGGTGTCGTCGCGGCGGTAGCACAGGGCGAGGTGGTGCCCGGCGGTGGCGAGTCGGCGGGCGGTGGCCGCGCCGATGCCGCGACCGCCGCCGGTGATGACGGTGACGGGTGGTGCCACGATGCCTCCGGGGCTGTCGGGTGGGGTGAGCCGACGCTACCGTGACCGGCGCGGGTTGGTCGTCGAGAGGAGGGTCACATGCGGCGGGCGTTGGTGCTCGGCGGTGGCGGGGTGACCGGGGTGGCGTGGGAGTTGGGCCTGTTGGCAGGGTTGGCCGAGCGGGGTGCGGCGGTCACCGACGCTGATCTGGTGGTGGGCACATCGGCGGGTTCGGTGGTCGGCGCGCAGGTGCGCTCCGGGGTGCCGCTGCAGCGGTTGTACGAGGAGCAGTTGGCCCCGCCGACGGGTGAGGTGGCGGCGCGGCTGGGGTTCTGGGCGGTGGCGCGGCTGGTGTGGGCCGGTGGTCGTACGCGGGACGCGGTGCGGTCGAGGGCGCGTATCGGGGCGATGGCGGTGGCGGCGCGTACCCCGTCGGAGGCGTCGCGGCGGGCGGTGATCGAGGCGCGGTTGCCGGCGCGGGAGTGGCCGGCGCGGCGGCTGCTGGTGACGGCTGTCGACGCGGCGTCGGGTGAGTTCGTGGTGTTCGACGGCGCCGACGGGGTGTCGTTGGTGGACGCGGTGGGTGCGAGCTGCGCGGTGCCCGGGGTGTGGCCGCCGGTGACGATCGGGGCGCGTCGTTTCGTCGACGGTGGGATGCGCTCGTCGGTGAACGCGGATCTGGCGGCGGGCGCGCAGCGGGTGCTGGTCCTCGCGCCGACGTCGGCGGCGTTCGGGCCGATGCCACGGTTGGCGGCGCAGGTGGCCGAGCTGCGGGCGGCCGGGTCTCAGGTGGTGGTGGTGACGCCGGACGCGGGGGCGCGTACGGCGATCGGCCGCAACGTGCTGGACCCGGCGCGGCGGGCCGGCGCGGCGCGGGCCGGGTGGGCGCAGGCGGCGACGGTGGCCGACGAGGTGATGGCGCTCTGGGTGTGATCGCTTACGCTCACCGCGCGTTCGATCGGACAACGGAGGTGCGCGGTGGCGGGTGTGGGTGTCGGCGATGTGGTGCAGGACTTCGAGCTGCCGGATGAGACGGGCACGCCGCGGCGGCTGTCGGAGTTCCTGGCGACCGGGCCGGTGGTGCTGTTCTTCTACCCGGCGGCGATGACCCGGGGGTGCACGGCGGAGAGCTGTCACTTCCGGGACCTGGGCGCGGAGTTCACGGCGTTGGGCGCGTCGCGGGTGGGCATCAGCCGTGATCCGGTGGCGAAGCAGGCGGAGTTCTCGACGCTGCACGGTTTCGATTATCCGTTGCTGTCGGATGCCGACGGGACGGTGGCGCAGGCGTTCGGGGTCAAGCGGCGGGTGCCGCTGGGGCCGCTGAGCACGAAGCGGATGACGTTCGTCATCGGCGCCGACCGGCGGGTCATCGAGGTGATCCACAGTGAGGTCAGCATGAACGACCACGCGGACCGGGCGCTGCGGGCGCTGGGCGGCTGAACCCCCTTGCGGCGGCTGTCGCAGCCGACTGGTATCAAGACAGCAATCAAACAGGTGTACGGAAGAGGGTTGTGATGGATGCCGGCCAGGGTTTGTCTACTGACGAGGTGCAGAGCATCCGGGAGGCGTTGGCGGCCGGTCGTAAGCCGCGGGTGGTGTTCACCGCGTCGGCGGGGCAGATCGCCGGCCAGGTCGGCCAGGTGGTCGAGCTGACCGATCCCGAAGTGTCCGACGAGTTCGTGGTGGTGCGTTTCGGCCGCGACGAGTTGCCGTTCTCCCCCGCCGACCTGGCGGTGGCGCCCAAGGGCGCGGGTCGTCGGGTGGCGGAGCCGAAACCGGAGCCCGAGCCGGAGCCGGCGGCGGTGGCCGCGCCGGAGTTCGTGTTGGACACGCCGCGGGTGCCCGCGCCGCGACAGGAGGAGCCGAAGGTGGAGCAGACCGAGAAGGCCACGCCGGCCCGGCGGGTGGTCAAGGCCGCCAAGCCGAAGAGCCCCGCCGGTCTCACGGTCACCCTGGCGTACGCCGACGGCGAGTGGACCGTCGCCGCGCAGCAGGGCAGCAAGGCCCTCGCGAAGCCGTACGTGGTGAAGCCGGCCGAGGCGTTGAAGATGGTGGCGCTTGTCGACGTGCCCGGTGTGCAGGAGGCGGTGGAGCAGATCCTGGGCACCGAGCGGGCCGAGGCCGAGCAGCAGGCGGAGAAGCTGCGCGCGGAGCTGGCCGAGATCGAGGCCCGGCTCGCGGAGTTGCGCGAGGCCCGCTGAGCGCTGCGCGCGTAGGGTTTTCGCTGGTCGCGGCGGGTCTGCCCCGGTGGGGTGGGCCCGCCGTGGCGGTGTCGGCGTCAGCGGCCGCTGTGGTGCTCGAGCAGTCGGGTGAGCAGGCGGGTCAGCTGGTCGCGTTCGGCGCTCGACAGGGGTGCGAGCAGGTCGTCCTGCACGCGGGCGACGGTGTCGGCCATCCGGTGGGCCTCGTCGGCGCCGGCCTCGGTGAGGCTGATGACGTTGCGGCGACGGTCGGCCGGGTCGGGGGCGCGTACCACGAGTCCCCGACCGGTCAGGTCGTTGACGGCGGCCACGACGTCGCTGCGGTCGATGGCGCAGCGACGTCCCAGGTCGGCCTGGCTCGCGGGTCCGCTCTCGGCCAGTGCGGCGAGCAGCCGGTAGTGGTAGCCGCGCAGGTCGTGCGCGGCGAAGCCGGCGCTGATGAGTCGTCCGGCGTGGGTGGCGGCCTGGTTGAGCAGCCAACTCGGGGTGGTCCGCAGCCCGGCGGGTGACTGCGGGGCGGTGGCGTCCATGGCGGCAGCCTAACAGTAATCGTTGGCGTGACCCACAAACCGTGTTACGTTGGTTCTACCAACGTTGGTGAAGCCAACGTTTCTGAAGGAGGCATCGTGTCCACTCTCAACGGTCAGGTCATCGGTCAGGCCCACTTCGCCACCCGGGCCCTGCTCGAACGCGCCGTCGCGCCCCTGGGCGTCGACTTCGGCCAGGTCCTCACCCTCAACGCCCTCGCCGCCGGCCCCGTCGCCCGCACGCGTCTCGTGCAGCGCATCACCAGCACCCGCAAGGTCGACGAGTCGGCCGTGCACGAGATGATCACCGGCCTCGTCGACGCCGACCTGGCGCGGCTCGACGACACCGCCGAGCCGCAGGTACGGCTCACCGACGCCGGCCACGCCACCCAGGCCCACATCGCCGACGCCGTCGAGGGCATCACCGCCCGGCTGTACGGAGACATCCCGCCCGCCGAGGCCGACGCGGCCGCCCGCGTCCTCTCGCTCATCACCGAGCGGGCCAACAACGAACTGGCGGGCGTCGCCTGAACCGACAGGGGCTCAGGTGAGTCGGTTCGTGGCCGCCCGGATCTTCAGCCAGGACGGGTCGGTCGCGGAGGTTTCACTGACCGCGTTCAGGTCGCCCGACTGCCAGACCCGCGTCCCGTCGGTGAGGTCGAGTTGGTCCATGTCGACAACCGACGCCTCGGCGGTGCCGGCGGAGGGTGTCCGCTCGAACCGTTCATAGCCGATGTCCTCGACGTAGACGGCCGAACCCACGCCGAGGGCTCCGCACTCCCGCAGATGTCCGTCCCCGTACTCCCAGATCCGGATCGCCGGACGGTCGTCGTCCCAAGCCGCCACCAACGGAAGGCGCGGATGGGACAGCAGCCGCTGCACCGTCGCTCCAGACCGGACACGAGCCAGGATTTCCACCGGCACACCTTAGCGGCGAGGCGGACGGCCACCCGTCCCCGCCGGGGACGGTCCTTGCCCGAGCGCACGCCGCACGGGCCGTCAGAAGTAGTCGAGCAGTTGTGCCGGGCCGCCGGTGCCCAACAGGTCCAGGGCGGACGGGTCCGCGTCACCGGCACAGTCCAGCAGGCCGGCCTGCGCGACCGAGCGGGCGCGGGCCGCCCCGGCGTAGAGCAGCGCGAAACCGCGCACGTCCAGCCGCAGGTCCGCCTCGCCGCTGATCCGGGTCAGCTCGGCGGCGCCGTCGGCGACAGCCAACCGCCAGGCGCCGGTGTTCCAGTCGGCGAGCGGATCGGTGAGGTGGAAGTCGACGGCGCCCCGGGCGTGCACGGGCCAGCCACGCGCGCTCACCGCCCGGGCCACGTCCACCGGCCGGTGCATCCACAGGTCCCGCGCGTGGTCGCGGGCCGCCTCCAGCGGCAGGTGGGCGCTGACGGCGTCGCCGTCGAGCGGGCACAGCCGCAGCGTCGGCGCGACGCTGGCCCAACTGCCCAGCACACCAACGAGTTCCCGGGCCGCGTCGGCGGTGACGGCCAGCACCTCGTCGACGGTGAGCACCGAATCGGCGCCGTAGCCGCGGCCCCGCTGCCAGGTGGCGTAGCCGACCAGGTCGCCGTCGGCCTCGACGAGGGTGAGACCGTCGCCGGGCAGGTCTCCCTTGGCGTTGAAGTGGTCGAACAGCGCGCCTTGGCGGGTGAGCATGCCGTTGCGGTGGCGGGAGACCCGCTCGTACAGGTCGGCGACGGCGTCCAGGTCGGCGGGCGTGCCGGCCCGTACGCTCAGGTGCGCGGCGGGCCGGCGCCGGGGCAGCGCGACGGTGCTCAGGTCGACGGTGCGCAGCACGCCGGCGGCCTCCCAGCCGCAGGAGCGGTAGGGGGCGGCGACGGTCGGGTACAGGGCGCTGACCGCCGCGCCGCGCTCGTGGGCGCCGCCCAGCAGAGCGGTGAGCAGGGCACGGGCCACCCCCCGGCCGCGGGACTCGGGTGCGACCGCCACACCGCCGACGTCGGCCGCCGGGACCGCCCGCCCGGACCACCACTGGTCGTGGTGCAGGTCGACGGCCTTGCCGACGAGCCGACCGCTGCCGTCGAACGCGCCGTAGCGGATCATGCCGGGCACCTCGACGCTCGCGTGCGCGGGCCGCTGCGGGTTGGAGCCGAACGCGAACCGCCCCAACTCCCAGGCGGCGTCGAGGTCGTCGGTGGTGAGCTCACGAACGTGCACGGCGTCGGGCATCGGCACACCCTAGCGGGCCGGATCCGCGCCGACCGCCGATTTTCTGGCGGGTGCGATGCCGGCTGGCCGGGGCCGCGTGTTCGGTGTCCGAGCCGTGCCCGCGTGGACCGGATCAGGCAAGCGCATCGGTCAGCCCGAGTGCGTCCAGCACCTCGATGAGCGCCTGCCGGTCGTGCGCGAGCTGCGGAACGTACTCGGTGATTCCCACTCCGATCACCTCGTGGTGGGCGCGCAGCGCGGTCAGCGACCGCGCCAGCGCGGCGGCTGTCACGCCACCGGGGGTGGGGACGGCCACGGCCGGCAACGCGGACGGGTCCAGCACGTCCAGGTCGAGGTGCACGTACACCGCGGCGCCGGGCGGGGGCAGCGCGGCCAGCCGGGTCGGCTGCGCGCCCAGCGTCGGGGCGTCCACCACCGTCAGGTCGTGCCGGTGCACGTACTCGACCTCGACGGGGTCGAGGTCCCGGACCCCCACCAGGGCGACCTGCCCCGGCGAGAGGCAGCGGGGCGCCGGCAGCACGCCCTGCGCGTCGTCGTCGAGCAGCAGCCGCAGGGGCATGCCGTGCGCGGTTGCGCTCGGCGAGCTCGCGGGCGTGTTGAGGTCGCCGTGCGCGTCGATCCACAGCACGAACAGCCGTTGCGCGTACCGACCCGCGAGGTGGGCCACCGACGCGACCTCGACCGCGCAGTCCCCACCCAGGGTCAGCAGCCGCCGCGGACGGTGCCGCGCGAGCACGTCACGGTGCGCGCGGTACGCGTCGACAACCGCAGCCCGGTGCCGGACACCGCCCTCGCGCTCCGATCCGCCGGCCGGCACCGGCACCGTGACCCGCCGCGTCCCCGGCACGGTGAGGGCGGCCAGCGCGGCCGGGCCCTCGCACACCCGGAGGTCATCCGCGCCCTGCCACATCGGCACCAGTACGTCGAGATCCCGGCTCCACATGGCGACGATCTTTCCAGCGGCCTCTCGCTCCTGGGCACCGTGCGACCCCGCCCGCCGGTCAGTGCTGCGGGATGTTGGCCACGCCGATGCGCTTGCGGAACACCCAGTACGTCCACCCCTGGTAGGCAAGCACCACCGGCGTGAAGATCACCGCCACCCAGGTCATGATCTTCAGGGTGTACGGGGTGGAGGCGGCGTTGGTGGCCGTCAGCGTGCCGGCCGCGTCCAGGGTGGAGGGCAACACGTTCGGGAACAGCGCCGCGAACAGGGTCGCCACGGCCAGGCCGATCGCCACGGCGGTGCCGGTGAACGCCCAGCCCTCCCGGCGTACCCGAGCGGCGGCCACGCCACCGAGCAGGGCGAGGGCCGCGCCGACGGCGAGCACGACGGCGGCCGCGCTGGAGCGGATGCTCAACGTCCAGGTCAGGAACGCGATGTTCGTCTGCCACGCCAACCTGTGCCGCTCGCCGATGGCCGAATACCTGGCCCGCCGGT
>NZ_JBFAPG010000069.1:0-18518 GCF_040675595.1 Micromonospora sp. NPDC049580 | reverse complement strand
CCCCACAGGGGTCGACGTCGGCCGGGGCGGCGCCCAGGGCTACGCCGCCGACTGGGCCCGCGCCGTACGCCGCATCGGTTTCGTGCCGCTCAGCGCGGCCGAGACCGAGCGGCTGCTGCTGCTGCACACCGTCCGGCTGGCCCAGGTGGTGCGGGCCGAGCCGTTCAGCACCCGTCCCGCCGAGGAGGTCGGGCGGGCGCTGGTGGAGGCGCACCTGACCGAGCCGCGGGCGTTGGAGTGGTCGCTGCGCGCGCTCGGCGACGACTTCCCCGATCGGGTCCTGGCGTCCGGCGACCGGCCGGCCGACCTGGGCGAGCGGATCGCGGCGGTGCAGGGCGGGTTGGCCGCCGGGTTCGCCCGCGCGCTGCGCGACCGCACCTTCACCCAGCAGGAGCGCATCGCCCGCTCGGCCTGGCAGGCCCGCGACGAGGTCGAGCAGGCGCTGCGGGACAGTGAGGCGCGGTTCCGGGCGGTCTTCACCGGCGCGGCGATCGGGATCGGCATCGCCGGGGTGGATGGCCAGATCATCGACGTCAACACGGCGTTCGCCGACATGCTCGGCTACTCGATCGAAGAGCTGTGCGAGATGAACGTGGCGCAGCTGTTCCACGCCGACGACGCCGCCGGCATGTGGGAGCTGTACCAGGAGCTGATCGAGGGCAAGCAGGACTCGGTCCGGGTGGAGAAGCGCTACCACCGCAAGGACGGCAGCGTCGTCTGGACGGACCTGGCCGTCTCGTTGATCCGGTACGACGACGGGCGACCCCGGTTCACCGTCGCCATGATCGAGGACATCACCGAGCGGTACGAACTCCAGCAGCGGCTGCGTTTCCAGGCGCTGCACGATCCGCTGACCGGGCTGCCCAACCGGACCCTGTTCTTCGAGACGCTGGGCCGGGTCTTCGACACCGCCGGGCCCGGTCAACGGGTCGGGGTGTGCTTCCTCGACCTGGACGGCTTCAAGGCGATCAACGACAGCCTCGGCCACGACCTCGGCGACCGGCTGTTGGTGGCGATCGGCCGGCGGCTCGCCGAGTGCGTGGCCGACCACGGCCACCTGGTCGCCCGGATGGGCGGCGACGAGTTCGTCATCCTGGTCAACGGCGGCGACGACGTCGATGACGCGGTGGCCGTGGCGGAGGCCGCGCTTGCCGCCGTCGCCGCCCCGGTGCATCTCGGCGACCAGCAGTTGGCGGTCTCCGCCAGCGTGGGCATCGTGGACTGCCCGGCCGCGGAGACCACCGCCTCGGAGCTGATGAAGGCCGCCGACACGACGCTCTACTGGGCCAAGGCGGCCGGCCGCGGCCGGTGGGCGGTGTATGACCCGGAGCGCAGCGCCCGCGACCTCGCCCGGTCGGCCCTGGTCGCCGGGCTGCCGGCCGCGCTGGACCGGGGCGAGTTCGTGCTGCACTACCAGCCGATCGTGTCGCTGCTGGAGGGCACGATGCTCGCGGTGGAGGCGCTGGTCCGCTGGGAGCACCCGGAGCTGGGCCTGATCGGCCCGGACCGGTTCATCGGCCTCGCCGAGGAGACCGGCCTGATCGTCCGGCTCGGCGAGTGGGTGCTGCGGCGGGCCTGCCACGACGCCGAACGCTGGCGGCGGGAGTTCCCCGAGGCCCGGCTGGTGGTCAGCGTCAACCTGGCCGCCCGGCAGGCCGACGACGCGGCGATCGTCGCCACGGTGGCGGACGCGTTGGCCACCAGCGGCCTGCCGGCGGAGCTGTTGCAGCTGGAGTTGACCGAGAGCGCCGTGATGGGCAGCGCCGGCGAGCCGCTGCGCAGCCTGCACCGACTCGCGGCGCTGGGCGTCCGGCTGGCGGTCGACGACTTCGGCACCGGGTACTCCAACCTCGCGTACCTGCGGCGGCTGCCGATCCACTGCCTGAAGCTGGCCGGCCCGTTCGTCGAGGGCATCCGCGCCGACGGGACGGACGCGGTGGCGGACCACCGCGACGAGCGGATCGTCGACGCGTTGGTCCGGTTGGCGCACGCGCTGGAGCTGTGGGTCACCGCCGAGGCGGTGGAGACCCCGGTGCAGGCCGAGCGGCTGCGAGCGCTGCGCTGCGACACCGGGCAGGGGCGGTACTTCGGCGCACCGTCGCCGGCCGCGGAGATCACCGCCCGGCTGCGGCGGGCGACGGCGTGAGCCTGAACGACTCGCAGACGGTGGTGACCGTGGTGGCCGCGCTGGCCATCCTGGCCGGGCTGGCTGGCGTGGTGGTGCCCGGCCTGCCGGCGCTGCCGCTGTGCTGGGGTGGGGTACTGGTCTGGGCGATCTTCGGTGGTGCCGGCCCGGGTGGCTGGGCGGTGTTCGCCGCCGCGACACTGGTCGCTGTCGGAGGCATCGTCGTGAAGTACCTGTGGCCGGGGAGGAACCTCAAACGCACCGGCGTGCCGACGTCGTCCCTGCTGGCCGGGGGCGCGCTCGGCCTGGTGGGGTTCTTCGTGATCCCCGTGGTCGGTCTGCTGCTGGGCTTCGTCGCGGGAGTGTGGGCCGCGGAGCGGCTGCGGCTGGGCAGCAACCGGCTCGCCTGGCCGTCCACCGTGCAGGCGCTCAAGGCGGCTGGCCTGTCCATGCTGGTGGAATTCCTGGCCGGCCTGACCATCGGCGCCCTCTGGGTAACCGGCCTCCTACTAACCTGACCCACCCCCCCCGCACCCGGGAGCGGAGGGGGCGGCGCGGGGCATTTGTGGGGTACGGCGGTTGCCGTACGGAGAGAGAGGCGTGCCCCGCGCCGCCGCGGTGCCGGGCGGTCCGAGCGCCCGGTGGGGGCCCGTCGCGATCGGGCCTGGTCACGAGGTCAAGCATGCGGGCGGGCTGGACGGGCGGCAACGCAATTAGCCGGGACGGCGGTGAGATTCCCACCGGCACCGTATTGACCTGTCTTGATCGGCGGGACGACACTTTGCGCACTCGTTCGCGGAACCACCTCAGGGAGGTGTGCAGTGGCCACGACGCCCGTGCCGACCGCAGAGCAACCGATCGACGACGACGCCCGACGACTCGCCGAACTCGGCTACAAGCAGGAGCTGCGCCGCAAGTGGAGTGGCTTCTCCAACTTCGCCATCTCGTTCTCCATCATCTCGATCCTGGCCGGCTGCTTCACCACCTTCGGCCAGGCGTGGAACAACGGCGGGCCGGTCGCCATCTCCTGGGGCTGGCCGCTGATCTCACTGTTCATCCTGATCATCGGGTTCTGCATGGCCGAGCTGGTGTCGGCCTACCCGACGGCGGGCGGAATCTACTGGTGGGCGGCGACCATGGGCCGCCCGGTGCACGGCTGGTTCACCGGCTGGTTGAACCTCATCGGCCTGGTCGCGGTCACCGCCTCGGTCGACTACGGCTGCGCGACCTTCCTCAACCTCACCCTGTCGGCTCTCTTCGACGGCTGGGCCGGGACGCTGCGGCAGGCGTTCGTCCTCTTCGTGATCATCTTGGCGCTGCACGGCCTCATCAACATCTTCGGGCACCGGATCATCGACGTACTCCAGAACGTCTCGGTCTGGTGGCACGTGGCCGGCGCGGCAGTCGTGGTGGCCATCCTGGTGTTCGTTCCGGACGATCACCAGAGCTTCCAGTTCGTGTTCACCGAGCGGTTCAACAACTCGGGCTTCGGTGACGGGGACACCGGCGGGCTGACGTTCTGGTTCTACGTGCTGCCGCTGGGCTTCCTGCTCACCCAGTACACGATCACCGGCTTCGACGCCTGCGCGCACGTCTCCGAGGAGACCCGGGGCGCCTCGCAGGCCGCCGCGCGCGGGCTCTGGCAGTCGATCTTCTATTCGGCGGTCGGCGGTTGGATCCTGCTGCTGGCGTTCCTGTTCGCGGCCACCGACGTCGAGGCGGTCAACGCCGCAGGCGGCTTCTCCGGCGCCATCTTCGAGTCCGCCCTGACCCCGGTCTTCTTCAAGATCGTCATCATCATCTCCACGATCGGGCAGTTCTTCTGCGGGATGAGCTGCATCACCTCGATGAGCCGGATGGCGTACGCCTTCAGTCGGGACCGTGCGGTGCCGGGTTGGCGGCTCTGGTCGAGAGTGAACCGCAACGGCACCCCGGTCAACGCGATCATCGGCACCACGATCGCCGGCCTGGTGCTGACCCTGCCGGCGCTCTACGAGAGCTCGACCGGCATCCCGATCGCCTTCTACGCGGTGGTCTCCGTCGCGGTGATCGGCCTCTACCTGTCCTTCCTCATCCCGATCGCGCTGCGGCTGCGCCTCGGCGACCGGTTCGTACCCGGCCCGTGGACGCTGGGGCGCAAGTACAAGCTGCTCGGCTGGATCGCGGTCATCGAGATCGCGGTCATCGCCGTGTACTTCGTGCTGCCGATCGTGCCGGCCGGCGTGCCCGGCAACGACGACTTCACCTGGTCGGCGGTGAACTACGCGCCGCTCGCCGTGGGCGGGGTGCTGCTGGTGGTCGCGGTCTGGTGGTACGCCTCGGCCCGGAAGTGGTTCGCCGGCCCGGTGCGTACCGTCGAGGAACCCGCGCCGGCGGCCGACCCGGCGCCGGTCGACGGCCCGGCCTGACACCCGCCCGGCGGGACGGTCATCGCGGCCGTCCCGCCGGTGCGGTCACCGGGTTTGCCGCCCTCGGCGCCGGGGGCATTGACGGTGATCCGGTTTGCCAGTAGACCTTGGTGATGGAGGCCCGCGAATGACGAAAGCTCCGCTCACGCTGGAACAACTGCGGGTCGCCGTCGCCGAGGGCGAGATCGACACCGTCGTGCTGGCCCTCGTCGACATGCAGGGCCGCCTGCAGGGCAAACGGTTCCACGCGCCGTTCTTCCTCGACCAGGTGGTGGCCAACGGCAGCGAGGGCTGCAACTACCTGCTCGCCGTGGACGTCGACATGAACACCGTCGACGGGTACGCGATGTCGAGTTGGGAGCGCGGCTACGGCGACTTCGCGATGGTGCCGGACTTCGCCACCCTGCGTCGGGTGCCCTGGCAGCCCGGCTCCGCCCTGCTGCTGGCCGACCTGACCTGGCTGGACGGCTCCGGTGACGTGGTCGCCTCGCCTCGGCAGATCCTGCGCCGGCAACTGGACCGGCTGGCCGAGCACGGGCTCACCGCGTACGCCGGCACCGAGCTGGAGTTCGTGCTGTTCCGCGACTCGTACGAGGATGCCTGGCGGCGCGGCTACCGCGACCTCACCCCGGCCAACCAGTACAACGTGGACTACTCACTGCTCGGCACCGCCCGGGTGGAGCCGCTGCTGCGCCGGATCCGCACCGAGATGGCCGGCGCCGGGCTGACCCCGGAGAGCGCCAAGGGCGAGTGCAACCTCGGCCAGCACGAGATCGCCTTCCGCTACGACGAGGCCGTGGCCTGCGCCGACCACCACGTCATCTACAAGAACGGGGCCAAGGAGATCGCCGCTCAGGAGGGCATGGCGATCACCTTCATGGCCAAGCCGAACGAGCGGGAGGGCAACTCCTGCCACATCCACTTCTCGCTGCGCGACCGGACGGGCGCCTCGGCGATGCTCGGCGACGGGCCGGCGCACCTGTCGGAGACCGGGCAGCGGGTGCTCGCCGGGCTGCTCGCCACCATGCGGGAGTTCAGCCTGCTCTTCGCCCCGAACATCAACTCCTACAAGCGTTATCAGCCGGGCTCGTTCGCCCCGACGGCACTGCGCTGGGGGGTGGACAACCGCACCTGCGCCCTGCGGGTGGTGGGGCACGGGCAGGGCATGCGGGTGGAGAACCGGGTGCCGGGGGCCGACGTCAACCCGTACCTGGCGATCGCCGGGTTGGTCGCGGGCGCGCTGCACGGCATCGAGCGGGAGCCGGAGCTGGGCGAGGAGTGCACCGGCAACGCGTACGACGATCCGCAGGCCGAACGGGTCCCCGGCACATTGCGCGACGCACTGGCGCTCTGGGAGGCGTCGACGGTGGCCCGGGAGGCGTTCGGCGACGAGGTGGTCGCCCACTACGCCAACCAGGCAAGAGTGGAACTCGCGGCGTACGACGCGGCGGTGACGGATTGGGAGCTGACCCGTGGCTTCGAACGCCTCTAACCCCCCCCCAGCCCCGCCGCGCCCCAGCCCCCCGCGTCGATCATGGACTTGTGGTGGGCGGCATGTCGGGGAGTGGGGCTTTTGTGGGGCACCACAACTCCATGATCGACCGGGCAGGGAGGTGGAGTGCGTGACCGTTTTGGTGGATCCGGCTTCTGGGGTGGGGTTTCGGGAAGTCAGCGGGGCCTCCGTGGAGGAGGTTGATGCGGCGATCTCGCGGGCCGCGACGGCGTTCGAGGCGTGGCGGGCGGTGGGGCCGGGGGATCGGGCGCGGTTGCTGCGGCGGTTCGCCGCCGTCGTCGACGCGCACCTGGACGAGCTGGCCGCGTTGGAGGTCCGCAACTCCGGGCACACCGTCGGCAACGCCCGCTGGGAGGCCGGCAACGTCCGCGACGTGCTGGACTACTACGCCGGAGCGCCGGAGCGGTTGACCGGACGGCAGATCCCGGTGCCCGGCGGCCTGGACGTCACCTTCCACGAACCACTCGGTGTGGTCGGCGTGATCGTGCCGTGGAACTTCCCGATGCCCATCGCCGCCTGGGGGTTCGCCCCGGCCCTCGCCGCCGGCAACACAGTGGTGCTCAAACCCGCCGAGCTGACCCCGCTCACCGCGCTGCGCCTGGCCGAGCTGGCGCGCGAGGCCGGCCTGCCCGACGACGTGTTCACCGTCATTCCGGGCGAGGGCGCGGTGGTGGGGGAGCGGTTCGTCAGCCATCCGGCGGTCCGCAAGATTTGCTTCACCGGCTCCACCGAGGTCGGCACCCGGATCATGGCCGGCTGCGCCGCCCAGGTGAAGCGACTCACCCTGGAGTTGGGCGGCAAGAGCGCGAACATCGTGTTCGCCGACGCCGACCTGGAGCGCGCCGCCGCGACCGCGCCGGGCGCGGTCTTCGACAACGCCGGCCAGGACTGCTGCGCACGGTCGCGGATCCTGGTCCAACGCCCGGTGTACGACAGGTTCCTGGAACTGCTCGAACCGGCGGTACGCGCGGTGCGGGTGGAGGACCCGTCCCGGGACACCGCCGAGATGGGTCCGCTGATCTCGGCGGCCCAGCGGGACCGGGTCGCCGGCTACGTGACCGGGGCGACTGTCGCCTTCACCGGCTCCCGCCCGGACGGCCCCGGTTTTTGGCACGCGCCGACGGTGCTGCTGGCCGACTCGCCGGCCGACCGGCACTGGCGGGAGGAGATCTTCGGACCGGTGGTGTCGGTGCTCCCGTTCGACGACGAGGCCGACGCGGTCCGGCTCGCCAACGACACCGAGTACGGCCTCTCCGGCTCGATCTGGACCCGGGACGTGGGCCGCGCGCTGCGGATGGCCCGCGCCGTCGAGGCGGGCAACCTCAGCGTCAACTCGCACTCCTCGGTGCGCTACTGGACCCCGTTCGGTGGGATGAAGCGCTCCGGGCTCGGTCGTGAGCTGGGCCCGGACGCGCTGCACGCCTTCACCGACGTCAAGAACGTGTTCATCGCGACAGAGGAGTGACGCCTGTGCAGGGTCGATTGCAGGACCGGGTGGCAGTGGTCACCGGAGCGGGCAGCGGCATCGGGTTGGCCACCGTGCGGCGGTTCGCCGCCGAGGGGGCCCGGGTGGTCTGCGTGGACATCGACGAGGCGGCCGGCGAGAAGGCCGCCGAGGAGTGCGGCGGCGAGTTCGTCCGCACCGACGTGGCCGACGAGTCGGCGGTCCGCGACCTGTTCGACGGGGTGGCCGACCGGCACGGCCGGGTGGACGTCGCGTTCAACAACGCCGGCATCTCCCCGCCGGACGACGACTCCATCCTGGACACCGGCCTGGACGCGTGGGAACGGGTGCTCCGGGTCAACACCACGAGCGTCTACCTGTGCTGCAAGTACGCGATCCCGCACATGCGCCGCCAGGGCAAGGGCTCGATCATCAACACCGCCTCGTTCGTGGCGCTGATGGGCGCGGCGACGTCGCAGATCGCGTACACCGCCAGCAAGGGCGGGGTGCTGGCGATGACCCGGGAGCTGGGTGTGCAGTTCGCCCGCGAGGGCATCCGGGTCAACGCGCTCTGTCCCGGCCCGGTGGCCACCCCGTTGCTGCTGGAGTTGTTCGCCGCCGACCCGGAGCGGGCTGCCCGCCGACTGGTGCACGTGCCGATGGGCCGCTTCGGGCAGCCGGAGGAGATCGCCGCCGCGGTGGTGTTCCTGGCCAGCGACGACGCCTCGTTCATGACCGCCGCGCAGTTCGTGGTCGACGGCGGGATCACCGGCGCATACGTGACTCCCCTGTGAGCGCGAGGAGTGAGCCGGTGTTGCGAGCCCCGCAGTCGCGAACGCTGGCCGTCTGGTGAGGCGGCCGCTGATCGGGATCAGCGCGTACGTCGAGCCCGCCGACTGGGCCGTGTGGCGCGGTGTGCGGGCGGTGCTGGTGCCGGAGGCGTACGTGCGGGCGGTGACCGCTGCCGGTGGTCGTGCGGTGGTGCTGCCCCCGGACGACTCCGACGGTGACGTGCTGGCGGTCCTCGACGGGCTCCTGCTGGCCGGGGGCGCCGACGTCGGTCCCGGGCGGTACGGCCAGCAGCCGCACCCGCGGACCGAGGACCGGCCGGACCGGGACGCCGGTGAGCTGACCCTGCTGACGGCCGCCCTCGCCGCCGACCTGCCGGTGCTGGGTGTCTGTCGGGGAATGCAGCTGCTCGCCGTGGCGTACGGGGGCACCCTGCACCAGCACCTACCCGACGTCGTCGGTTCGGAGGCGCACCGTCCGGCCCCGGGGGTCTACGGCACCCATCCGGTGCGGTTCGCGCCGGGGAGTCTGGCGGCGAGGACGCTGGCCGGGGTGGACCGGGTCAACTCGTACCACCATCAGGCGGTCGCCACGCCGGGGCGGCTCGCGGTCAGCGGCTGGGCGGCGGACGGCGTGATCGAGGCGGTTGAGGACCCGGACCGTCCGTTCGTGCTCGGGGTGCAGTGGCATCCGGAGAACGAGCCGGACCCGCGTCCGATCACGGCGCTGGTCCGGGCCGCCCGCCGGCGAGCGTCCGGCCCGCCGGTGCGGGTCCGCCACGAGGGCGTGGACGCGGCGGGGTCGTCGACGGTGTGACGCAGGTCGCCCCGGCGGGGGACGGGCGCGATGGGAGGATCACCGCATGGGCAAGGTCTATCCAGAGATCGACGGTCGTCTGCGGGAGTTCATCGCGGGCCAGCCGGTCTTCTTCGTGGCCACCGCGCCGTCCGGGCCCGAGGGGCACGTCAACGTCTCGCCGAAGGGCATGACGGGCACCTTCGTGATCCTCGGCCCGCACCGGGTGGCCTACCTGGACTACCACGGCAGCGGCGCGGAGACCATCGCCCACCTGCGCGACAACGGCCGCATCACGCTGATGTTCTGCGCGTTCGACGGGCCCCCGAAGATCGTGCGCCTGCACGGCAGGGGCAGCAGCGTCGCGGTGACCGAGGCGGGCTACGCGGATCGGCTCGCCGAGTTTCCCGCGCCGCCGGACGTGCACGCCGTGCGGGCCGTGATCACGGTGGAGGTCGAGCGGGTCAGCGACTCCTGCGGTTATGCGGTGCCGCTGATGGACTACCGCGCGGAGCGTGACCTGTTGCTTACCTCACACTCCCGCCGTACGGCCGATGATCTGGTGACCTACCGCGCCACCAAGAATGCCGCGAGCATCGACGGACTGCCGGTCTTCTGACAGGTCAGGGCGCTCCCGGCGGCCTCCCTGGGCCCGCGTACGCCCCCGCGCTGCCGGGTCGGCGACGGGTGCGGCACGGGTAACCAGCGTCCAAGGGGCGTCATGCGTTACGTTGCTGGTCCGCCGGGGTACAAGTCGGAGCACGGCGCGTGAAGATCAACGGCTGCGGGGTACGGCCGAAGCGGGGGAGGCTGCATGAGCTCGGCCCAGGGGGGCGCGGATGCGGGGCATTCCTTCGCGGACGTCCACGAGACCTCCCCGCTGCTCGCCGCCGCGTACGCGGGCGGCGGTGAGCTGGGTGAGCGAATCCGCGCCTTCGACTGGTCCACCCACCCCCTGGGCGGGCCGTCCGGCTGGCCGGCGGCGCTCTCCAACGCGATCGGCATGATGCTCTCCTCCAGCGCGCAGATCGTCATGTTCTGGGGCGACGACCAGCTCGCCTTCTACAACGACGCCTACCGGCCGACCATCGGCAGCAAGCACCCGCACGTGCTCGGCCAGCCGGCCCGACACCACTGGGCCGAGACGTGGGACGTCCTCGGTCCGCTGCTCGACGGGGTCCGGCGCACCGGGCTCTCCTACCGCGGCGAGGACCACCCCTTCCTGCTGGACCGCTCCGGTTTTGTCGAGCAGACCTACTTCGACGTCTCGTACGACCCGATCCGGGGTGCCGACGGCGCGGTCAGCGGCGTCTACTGCATCGTCAACGAGACCACCGGGCGGGTGGTCGGCGAACGCCGGCTGCGGGCGTTGTCGGAGCTGGGCACCGAGCTGGCCGACGTGATCAGCGCGGGCGAGCTGGGCCGGACCGCCGCCGACGTGCTCGCCCGGCACTCCGCCGACGTGCCGTTCGCGCTGATCTACCTGGCCGACTCCACCGGCCGGTTCACCCTGACCGCCGCCAGCCGCGTCGACCCGGCCGCGGTCAATGTCCCGCCCGACACGTTCGGCGAGCTGGTCGCCGAGGGCTCGCCGGCCACCATCGAGGTGAGCGGTCTGCTCGCCCAGCCACCGGCCGACGCCGCCGACGTGGCGCTCGTGCTGCCCGTCAAGGCGGCCAACGAGACGGTCGGCGCGCTGGTCGCCGGCGTCGCCCGCCAGCTGCCGCTGGGCGACGAGTACCGCGACTTCCTCGACCTGGTGGCCGCGCAGATCTCCCGCGCGGTGGGCACCCAGCGGGCGTACGAGCAGGAGCGCGCCCGCGCCGCCGAGCTGGCCGCGCTGGACCGGGCGAAGACCAACTTCTTCGCCAACGTCAGCCACGAGTTCCGTACGCCGTTGACCCTGGTGCTCGGCCCGCTGGAGGACATGCTGGCCGACCCGGAGCTGCCCGCCGCCTACACCGACCGGCTCGTCGTGATGCACCGCAACGCGTTGCGCCTGCTCAAGCTGGTCAACACCGTGCTCGACTTCTCCCGACTGGAATCCGGTCGGCTGGCCGCCCGCTACCAGCCCACCGACCTGGCCGGCTACACCGCCCGGCTGGCCAGCACCTTCCGCTCGGCCACCGAGCGCGCCGGGCTGCGCCTGGTGGTGGACTGCCCGCCGCTGCCGGCGCCGGTCTTCATCGACCGGGACATGTGGGAGAAGATCGTCCTCAACCTGGTGTCGAACGCGGTGAAGTTCACCTTCGACGGCGAGATCCGGGTGCGGATCCGGGCCGACGACGCCGTCGCCCGGCTGGAGGTCACCGACACCGGCGTGGGCATCGTGCCGGCCGAGTTGCCGCACGTCTTCGAGCGGTTCCACCGGGTGCCCGGGGTGCGCGCCCGCACCCACGAGGGCACCGGGATCGGGCTCGCGCTGGTCCGGGAACTGGTCGAGATGCACGGCGGCGACGTCGGTGTGACCAGCCAGATCGACGAGGGCAGCACCTTCACGGTGACCGTCCCGTTCGGATCGGCGCACCTGCCCGCCGACCGGGTCGCCGCGTTCGCCCCCCTGCCCACGGGCGAGCCCGAGCAGGCCCGGCTGTACGTGGCGGAGACGGCCCTGTGGGCCGACGAGGACATGCCCGGGCCGACCGACCGTCAGCCGACCGACGCGGCCCCGGCCGGCCGGATCCTGGTCGTCGACGACAACGTCGACCTGCGCGAGCACGTGACCCGGTTGCTCTCCCCGACCTGGGAGGTGGTCACCGCGAGCGACGGTCTGGCGGCCCTGACGCTGGCCCGTGCGGGCGGGTTCGACCTCGTGCTCACCGACGTGATGATGCCCCGGCTGGACGGGTTCGGCCTGGTCGGCGCGCTGCGCACGGACCCCCGCACCCGCGACGTGCCGATCGTGTTGCTCTCCGCCCGCGCCGGTTCCGCCGAGGCGGTCGCCGGCCTCTCCGTGGGCGCCGACGACTACCTGACCAAGCCGTTCTCCGGGCAGGAGCTGATCGCCCGGGTCCGGGCCAACGTCGAGCTGGGCCAGCTGCGCGGGCAGATCATCCGTCGGCTTCGGGCGCTGGCCGACGCGGCGGTGGCGGTCAACACCGCCCGTTCCACCACCGATGTGCTGCACGTCGCCGCCCGGCACGCGCTCAGCCTCGCCGAGGCCGCCCGGGTCGTGGTCACCGCGGCCGGCGCCCGCGCCGAAGCCGACGGCGGTGGCGTCACCGCCACCGACCCGTCCTTCGTGGCCGCGCTGACCGGCACCACCCGCGAGCAGCTCGGCGAGTTGCGGGTCTGGCAGGCTGCCGGCGACGACGCGCAGGCCGACGAGGCCGCGCTCACCCAGCTGGCCCGGCTGGTCGGCGTTCGGCTGGAGAACGCCCAGCTCTACGAGGCCGAACACCGCATCGCCGCCACGTTGCAGCACAGCCTGCTGCCGAGGTCGCTGCCCCAGATGCCGGGCGCGGTCGTCGCGAGCCGGTACCTGCCGGGCAGCGCCGACGTCGAGGTCGGTGGGGACTGGTACGACGCGATGAGGCTCGACGGAGACGACCTGGTGCTGGTCATCGGCGACGTGGTCGGCAAGGGCGTCCAGGCCGCCGCGGCGATGGGGCAGCTGCGCAACGCGCTGCGGGCGTACCTGCTGGAGGGCTTCGACCCGGGTGAGTCGCTGACCCGGCTCAACCGGTTGGTCGGGTCCACCGAGGGGCGCTCGTTCGCGACAGTGGTCTGCCTGCTGTTCAGCCCTCGTACCGCCCGGCTGCGCTACGCCAGCGCCGGTCATCCGTCCCCCCTGCTGATCCGAGGAGACGACGTGGCGTTCCTGCACGACCGTGCGCTCGGCCCGCCGGTCGGCGTCATCCCCGACACGACGTACCGGACGGTCGAGGGGGAGCTGCTCGCTGGCAGCCGGCTGCTGCTCTACACCGACGGGCTGATCGAGGACCGTCAGCTCGGTATCGACGCCGCGCTGGCGCAGCTGCGCGCCGACGCCGCCACCCCCGGCGAACACGTGGCGGACCTCATCGACACGGTGGTCGAGCGGGTCACCGGGCGGCCGCGCCGCGACGACGTGGCGGTGCTCGCCCTGGAGGCGGCCGAGCTGAACCGGTTCGCGTTGCGGCTGCCGGCGGACCCGACCCGACTGAGCGTGCTGCGCAAGCGCCTGGAGGACTTCCTCGTGGCGCACAACGTCGGCGAGACGGACCTGTTCGACCTGACCGTGGCGGTGTCGGAAGCCGCCGCGAACGCCATCGAGCACCCCGTCCAACCCGCCGAGGCGGTGATCAGCGTCGAGGTGGCCATCGAGGACCGGACGGTGATCGCCACCGTGCGCGACACCGGGCAGTGGCGGGAGTCGACCGACTCCGGGTTCCGGGGGCGCGGCCTGTCACTGATCAAGGCGCTGGGTGACCTGATGGTGCGGCGTACCGACGAGGGCACCGAGGTGACGCTGCGCCGGCAGTTGCAGGGCTGACCCCGGACCTGGTGGCCGGGGTGCCGGGGTGCCGGCGGCCGGGTGCGTCGGCGATCTCAGACCGGGTCGAGCCAGCCCTGGTCGCCCAGGCCGGAGATCTCCAGCACCCGGCGGACCTGCCGGGACGGCAGCACGGTGAGCGTGCCGGAGAACTGCTGGGCGAGCCGGACCAGGGCGTGGATGGCCGCCGAGTCGAAGAAGGTCACGGCGCGCAGGTCGAGGGTGATCCGACGGGCGGGCTCGCGCAGGGCGGTCTGGAGCATCGTGTCGGCGGTCGCCATGTCGACCTCGCCGGTCACCACCACGCGGAGGTGCTCTCCGTCGATCTCCGCGCTGGCGGAGAAGACGGGTGGTGCTCCCCCTTGATCCACGCAGACACCATGGCACAGCCGACCTGGCAGGGCAACAACCGGGACTGCCGGGCCGTGGCACGGGTCACCAGCTCCTCCGGCGATAGGCTTGGGGCATGACCGTCCGTCCGCCGCTGACCCCAGGCACGCTCTCCCCGATGCGACCGGTGCCCGCCCACATTCCCCGCCCGGAGTACGTGGGTAAGAAGAGCCCGCAGCAGTGGCGCGGCTCGCACGTGCAGACGCCGGAGACCATCGAGAAGATGCGGATCGCCAGCCGGCTCGCCGCCCAGGCGACCCAGCTCGCCGGTGAGCACTGCAAGCCCGGCGTGACCACCGACGAGATCGACCGTCTGGTGCACGAGTTCCTCTGCGACCACGACGCGTACCCGTCGACGCTCGGCTACCGGGGCTACCCCAAGTCCTGCTGCACCAGCGTCAACGAGGTCATCTGCCACGGCATCCCGGACTCCACCGTCCTGACCGACGGCGACATCATCAACGTCGACGTGACCGCGTACATCGGTGGGGTGCACGGTGACACCGACGCCACCTTCTGCGTCGGCGAGGTCAGCGAGGAGGCCCGGCTGCTCGTCGAACGCACCCACGAGGCGATGATGCGCGGCATCCGCGCGGTCGCCCCGGGCCGCCAGATCAACGTGGTGGGCCGGGTCATCGAGTCGTACGCCAAGCGGTTCGGCTACGGCGTGGTCCGCGACTTCACCGGCCACGGGATCGGCGAGACCTTCCACAGCGGGCTCTACGTGCCGCACTACGACAGCCCCCGCCCCACCGACATCATGGAGCCGGGGATGACCTTCACCATCGAGCCGATGATCACCCTCGGCACCTACCAGTACGACATGTGGGACGACGGGTGGACGGTGGTCACCAAGGACCGCAGGTGGACCGCCCAGTTCGAGCACACCATCGTCGTCACCGACGACGGCCACGAGATCCTGACCCTGCCGTGACCGACACTCCCGCGGCCCTGCGCGAGGCACACCACGCGGACGTCTCCGGCGGCTGGCTGCGCCCGGCCGTCTTCGGCGCGATGGACGGCCTGGTCACCAACATCGCCCTCATCGCCGGCGTCGGCGGCGGTGGCGTGTCGCCGCGCAGCATCGTGCTGACCGGGTCCGCCGGCCTGGTGGCCGGTGCGATCTCGATGGGGCTCGGCGAGTACACGAGCGTGCGCTCGGCCAACGAACAGGTCGCCGCCGAGGTGGCCAAGGAGCGGCGCGAGCTGGAGCGGCACCCGGAGGCGGAGGCCCGCGAGCTGGCCGACGCGTGGGTGGCCCGGGGCCTGCCCCGCGACCTCGCCACCCAGGTCGCCGAGGCGGTACGGCGGGACCCGGAGGAGGCGCTGCGGGTGCACGTCCGCGAGGAGTTGGGCGTCGACCCCGACGACCAGCCGAGCCCCTGGGCGGCGGCGATCTCCTCGTTCCTGTTCTTCTCGGTGGGGGCGCTGATCCCGCTGCTGCCGTACCTGCTGGGCGCCACCGAACTCTGGCTGGCGCTCGCCGTGGGTGGGCTCGGCCTGTTCGCCGCCGGTGCCGTGGTGGCCCGGTTCACCAACCGACCCTGGTGGACCAGCGGCCTGCGTCAACTCGTGCTGGGCGCCGCCGCGGCCGGCGCCACCTACCTGGTCGGCTCACTGATCGGAGTGCAGGGCGGGCTGTGACGCCGGTCAACCGGTGAGCAGCTCGTCGATCGTGCCGTCGACCGGGCGGCCACGCGCCGCCAACTCCTCGGCCTGTCGCGCCAGCACCGCGCCGACCTCCGTCATGTCCGCGCCGGCCAACCCCGTGCGCCGCACCGCGTCACCCGGATCACGGAAGTAGGTGCGGCCCAGCAGGCCGGTCACGGTCGCCGCGGCCAACCGCGCCTCACCGAGCATCAGCAACGCCTGGTCCGTCTCGTACCACTCGGCCAACCGGGCGGCCCGGGAGTGCGCCGCGCTACCCCGGTACCAGGCCTGCCGCGCCGCGGTGCTGAACTCCGTCGGCCGGGCCCGGGCGAGCCGGCCGAGATGCTCGTCCCGCAACGTCCGCAGCCAGCTCGTCGGGTCGTAGAGGGACCGGGTGGTGACGTACCGGTCGGCCGTCAGCGGCCACAACGGGGAGAGCACCCGGGCCTGCCCGAGGTAGTCGTCGGCGGCGGCCACGGTCAGATCGACAAGCACCCCGTCCACCCGCCGGGTCGCCGGCGGCGGCCCGGCGCCCGGCCGGTAGGTGACCACCAGCATCCCCACCTCACCGTCCCCGCCACCGTCGTCGTCGCCGTGCGCCAGGGGACCGTGGACCGCGATCGCGAGCACGTCGGCCGGAAACCGCCGCCGGACCACCTCGGCGACCCGCTCCGCCACCGTCCACCGTCGATCGTCGAGGCTCCGGTCGACACCCGACCGCTCACTGCTCGCGCTCACGGGTCAGCCTTTGTTCGCGGCTGCGGGGCTCGCAGGACCGGCTCACTCCTCGCGCTCACTGGTCAACCTCCGCCTGAAGCGACTGGCGTCAGCCTAGCCAGCCGACGGGGGGTCGGCCGGCACGCCGCGCCCGGTCGGCACCAGCCGGAAGATGCGGATCTCCCGGCCGCCGGCCCGCTCGACGTACGTGCGGTACGCCGGCCACTCGGTGACCAGCAGGTGCCACAGGCGGTCCCGTTCGGCCCCGGTGGCCGGGTCGGCCCGCACCGGGAACCGGCGACCCTTCACGTCCACCTCGGCGGCCGGGTCGGCGAGCAGGTTCATCGCCCAACCGGGCTGGTGGGTCTGCCCCCAGTTGGAGCCGATCACCGCGTACGCGTCGCCGTCGGCCACGTAGAGCAGCGGATTGCTGCGCGGCTTGCCCGAGCGGCGACCGGTCGTGGTGATCACGAGGGACGGGAGCACACCGAGCGCGACCACCCGGCCCCGGGTGAGCCGGCCGACGATCCGGTCTGCGGGGACCAGCAGGCGGGCGGCGGACCCGAACCAGCGGTGGTGGCCGAGTCGACGGGTGAGGGTTGCGAGCGCTGACACGCGGCTCAGTCTGCCTGCTGCCCCGCCCCGACGGCACCCCCGGACGGTCCGGTTCCGGCCCCCGGCCCCCGGGTGGCCCGGGTTCAGTCCAGGCGCCGTTCGATCGGCAGCCCCGACCGGGTGAACAGGCCCGCGCCGAGCATCGCCACCACCGGCACCAGCACCAGCACGCCCAGCGCCGGCCACGGCACCAGGTACGGGTACGGCTCCCGTGCCGGCCAGGCCGTGGCGTACTCCCGGTTGGCCGAGAACAGCACGATCGCCGCGGTGCCGAGCCCGGCCACGATGCCGAGCACCGAACCGAGACCGGCGATCACCCCGGCCTGACAGATCGCCAGCAGTCGGCGTACCGCAGGGGCCGCGCCGACCGCGGCGAGGGTGGACAGTTCGGCGCGGCCCTCCGCGGCGGCGAGCGCCGTGGCGATCCCGGCCGCGCCCACCGTGATCATTCCGGCCGCCGCGGCGAGCAGCAGCAGCAGCGGTGAGTCGTCGCGCGGGGCGGCGCCCTGCTCCACCTGGAGGGAGAACGTCCCGAAGGCCCGCAGGTCCTTGGCGAATCGATCCTGCCGGCGCTGGCTGGGCGGCGCCGGAGTGTCGACCACCCAGCCCGCCTGGACAGGGCTCAGACCGAGTTGTCGGGCGGCGGACGCGGAGAGCAGGAGGCGGGGCTGGCCGACCGTGGGCGGCAACGCGTACCCGGGCAGGTCGTGCCGGGTGGTGGTCGCCTCGTCCCGCCCGGCCCGCACCTCGTTGACCTGCACCGTCACCCGGCCGTCGTGCAGGTAGCGCGGGTCGGTCACCACCACGCCCCCGGCGCGCAGCACGGCGGTGGCGGCGGCGGTCGCCGCCGCGTCGGCGCCGGTGAGCAGCGGCAGCGCGCTGCCGTCGTCCACCACCGTCTCGACGCCGTTGCCGAAGTAGTCCGCGGCACGGTTCCGGCAACGCGGGTCGGCCCGCGCCTGGCGACGCTGCGTCGCCGACAGCCTGTCCCCGGGCACAAAGGGGCAGACGCGCTCGGGCGGGATCTCCGGCCCGACGGAGCAGTAGTCCGCCGCGCCGTCGGTCGAGGAGCAGAGCGGCGTGCGTACGGGTGCGACGGCGGTGGCGCCCAGCTGCGCCCGCGCGACGGCGTCGATCTGGGCCAACGTCGGCTCCGGCTGCCGGCCCGGCTCCTGGGGGTTGATGAGGACGTGACCGGTGGGCAGCATCGGCTGGTAGGTGCGCGCGTCGCGGACCCCGTCGCTGGCCAGGTATCCGCCGAGCGCGACGCTGCTGGCCACCGCCGCCATCACGGCGCAGATGGCCGGCGCCGCGGCGGCCCGGTTGCGGCTGGCGTCGCGCAGCGCGATGCGGGGCGCCAGCGGCAGCACCCGGCCGAGCCGGGCGAGCGCGCCGATCAACGTCGGCGTGCAACAGACCAGGCCCAGCTCACCGAGGATCAGACCGGTCAGGATCACCGCCGGTGATGTCCGGGTGGCCCCGAACGCCGCGAGCGCCGCCCCGCCGACCACCAGCGTCAACCCGAGGGTCAGGGCGCGGGCCCGGGGCGGCGGCGGGGTACGTCGCCCGGCGAGCCCGGCGACGACGTCCTGCCGGGC
>NZ_JBFAPG010000068.1:0-18541 GCF_040675595.1 Micromonospora sp. NPDC049580 | reverse complement strand
TTTCCGTCAGCGGCTGACGGAAACTGTCCAAGATCTGCTCATGCCGCTGCCACAGGATGGCGCGGATCCGACAAATCGTCCTGCCGGTGCCGGCGAGTGGCGTGCCACGGCTCGGGACCGCCGGCTCACCGGACGGCGAGTCGATCAACGGGCCGGCGCGCGCCGCCGACGTCGACACCGGCATGCCCGGCGGTAGGGTCGGGTCATGACCGCGCCCGACCGCCTCTCCCCCGGTGACCCCGCGCCCGAGTTCACCCTCCCCACCGATACCGGCGACCAGCTCTCCCTGGCCGACCTGCGAGGCCGCAAGGTCGTCCTGTACGCCTACCCGGCGGCGATGACCCCCGGCTGCACCAAGCAGGCGTGCGACTTCCGCGACTCGCTCGCCTCGCTCCAGGCGGCCGGCTACGAGGTGGTCGGCATCTCCCCCGACAAGCCGGAGAAGCTGGCGAAGTTCCGCGACCGCGACGCCATCACCTTCGGACTGGTGTCGGACGTGGACAGGTCGGTGCTCACCGCCTACGGCGCGTACGGCGAGAAGCAGCTGTACGGCAAGACCGTCACCGGCGTGATCCGCTCGACCTTCGTCATCGACGCCGACGGCAAGATCGAACGGGCGCTCTACAACGTCAAGGCCACCGGGCACGTCGCCAAGCTCCGCCGAGACCTCGGCCTGGACTGAACCTGTCGCACGGTCTCGTTACCGTGCGTGAATGGTTCGGTACAAATACACGCCGGAGGCGCTCGCTCAGGCAGCCGCCGCAGCGCGCAACATCACCGAGGTGATGCGACTGCTCGGCGTCCGGGTCAGCGGTGGCTCGCACGCGCACATCAGCCGCCAGCTCAAGAGATTCGGCATCGACACCTCGCACTTCACCGGCCAGGCACACAACCGAGGCGTACGTTGGCGCCGGCGGTCTCCCGAAGATCTGCTCGTGGTGCTGCCCGCGGGCTCCCGTCGGCTCCCAGGCATTCGACTCAAACGCGCCCTGGCAACAATCGGCCTTCCGGAAAGCTGCGAGGTGTGCGGCACCGGGTCGACGTGGCAAGGCGCCAAGCTGACACTGCACGTTGACCACATCAACGGCGACTTTCTCGACAACCGGCCGCGCAATCTCCGGCTGCTGTGCCCCAACTGCCACAGCCAGACCTCCACGTATGCCGGACAGCGACGGCCTGCCCTCGTCGATGACGAGGTGGTCTACGATCCTGAGGCGGTTACTCCCACGGGCTTCCGGATAGGCAGGCGGCTGCCTCATCGGCCAGAATGGCCCTGGACGCTGGTGGAGTACAGCTTCAAGGGGCCGTAGCCCAACGGCAGGAGGCATGCGGTTTAGGTCCGTACCAGTGCGGGTTCGAATCCCGCCGGCCCCACAAAACAACATCGTCGGTGGACGAATTAGCGCCGCTCGATCAGGGCTGGCTGTCGAACGCGTCACGATCATGGGCCGGGAGACTGGCCGCCGGGTCAGGATGGGCGCCGTGAGTCTGCGCTTCGTCCTTGATCCCGAACTGACCCCACGGCTGCGCGCCGACATCGTCGCCCTCTGGGTGGACGTCAGCAACGCCGGTGGCGCGGTGGGTTTCGTACCGCCGGTCACCGCCACCGATGTCCGTACGATCGCCGACCCGACGTTCGCGGGCATCGCGGAAGGGCCGGACCGGCTGCTGGTCGGCTACGACGGCGACCGGCTTGTTGCGGTACTGGTCTTCAGCGACAACCGGTTCGGCCTCAAGGCGCACTGGTGTGTGCTGAAGCGGGTGATGATCCACCCGGACACCCAGGGTGCGGGCCACGGGTCGGCGCTGATGCGCGAGGCCGCCCGGCTGGGTCGGGAGTTGGGCCACGAGGCGCTGCACGTGACGGTGCGCGACGGGTTGGGGCTGGACAGTTTCTACCGCCGCCTCGGGTATCGGGAGATCGGTCGGCTGCCGGGCGCGCTGCGGGTGGCGACGGGCGACGACCGCGACGAGATCCTCATGTGGCTCGACCTGACACCAACCGGCTGAGCGGCCAGCCGCTCCAGGCCGCCAGCGCACCAGGCCGGACAGCCACACCAAGCCGTCCGGCCGCACCACGCCAGTCCGCACCAAGAAGGCACCACACCGGCCAGCCGCACCACGCCAACCGGCACCAAGAAGGCCGGCAACAAGAAGGCCGGTAACAAGAAGACCGGCAACAAGAAGGCCGGTCAGCCGCACCAGCGGGCGGTTGCCCCGGCCGGTCGGGTGGAGGGTCGGTCGGCGACCGGGGTGGCCGGGGCGCTCGCCTTCGCCACCTCGGCCGGCCGGCGTGCCGATGTCGGCGTACCGCTGGGTCGGGCCGCCGGCGGGCGGGCCGTCGCGGGCGGGCGCGACGTCCTGGCCACGACGCCACGCTCGTACATCCGCACCACACTGGACTGCACCTGACCGGGTGCCATCCGGATGCCTGACACGGTGACACGGTGTCCGTACACGTCGCTGACCCGCACGCTGTACGGGCCGGGGCCCGCGCCGGAGGCCAGCAGCCAGTAGTTGTAGTCCTGCCGGGCGGTTGCGCGCCACGGGCCGTCGTCGCCCTGGCGCACCTCGACGGCGCGCAGCGGATTGCCGTGGTTGCCGATCCGGACGGCGAACCAGAACTGCGACGCGCCCTCCTTGATCCGGAAGCTCAGCGGGCCGGGCAGGGGCGGGTTGACCACAGCGCGGTAGGTGACCTGGACGAGGCCCTGCACCGGGTCGGCGATGCGGGCGAACGCTTCCCGGGACAGGTCGAGGTGTCCCGGCTCGCACTCCGGGCACTGGTCCATGATCAGGACACGGACGGTGCCCTTCGGGCCGGTGACGTCGAGGAAACCGCCGCAGGCGGCGCCGGCGGCGTACTCGGTGGGGCCGAGCGCGACGTAGAGCCGGTTGGCTGGGGCCGCCGGGTTCGAGCAGTTGCCGCCGGCGCCCTTCGAGTCGTAGAAGGTCGCCTTGCCGCTGTGGGTGGCGGTGCCGGTGGGTGGCGCGGCGGCGAGCGTCCGGCCGGCGGCGCAGGCCGGGGCGGAGCCGGATCGCAGGGCCAGGGTGAGCCCGAGCACCGCCGCGAGCACGGTGACCCCGGCTGCGACCAGCCAGGGCACCGGGCCGGACGGGGACGCGGGCCGCTCGTCCGGAGCACGGTCCAGGTCGAGTTCGATGTCGACGTCCTTGACGCCGATGGCGGAACCGTCGATGCCCCTGCTGTCGACGCCGCCGGGAGCGCTTCCGTCGGTCACGTCGGCGATGCTGCCGGACCCACGTGCGGCCGGACAAGCCTGCTAAGCCAAAGCTAAGACAGCATCGACGGACGGTGACGGCCGGGACGCTGGCCGGTCAGGGTTCGACGACGACCGGGTCGCCGATCCGCAACGGGCCACCGTCGACGGGCACCAGGTTCAGTCCGAAGAGAAGCTTCTGGCGGACGTTTCGGTAGCGGCCGAGTGTGCGCAGCGGTTCCTTCGCGCGTACCCCGGTCTCCTGGTCGGTCGTGGTGACCACGCAGCGATCGCACGGCCCGGCGGCGCGCAGCCGCAGGTCGCCGATGCGCAGCGACCGGCCGGCCCAGCCGTCCTCGGCCCAGGCCGGCGCACCGTCGACGACCAGGTTGG
This sequence comes from Micromonospora sp. NPDC049580, assembly GCF_040675595.1. Classification (NCBI taxonomy): domain Bacteria; kingdom Bacillati; phylum Actinomycetota; class Actinomycetes; order Micromonosporales; family Micromonosporaceae; genus Micromonospora; species Micromonospora sp. NPDC049580. The sequence goes on along the minus strand of NZ_JBFAPG010000068.1, from coordinate 14,927 downwards.
GGCGGAACCGGGTCATCGGCACCGGCTCCTCCCCCGCGTCGGCGAGCCAGCCGTTGAGGGCGTCGAGGGAGGCGGCGTTCGTCAGCAGCAGCGGGTAGGTGTCGGCGAAACTCACCTGGTCGCCGGTGTCGTGCTCACGCGCGTCGGTAGCCAAGTGCCGAGCCGGGTTGGCCAGCCAGACGAGCCGGACGGGCCGGTCGAGCAGCGCGCCGAGCCAGGCGTCGGCCGCCGCGCCGGCGGGCAACGCCCGGACCCGGATCGTTCGGCTGCGGAAGGTCCGTACCGCCACCGGGTCGCCGCCGGCCGGCTCCGGCACGTCGAGGTCGGGCTGCCCGTCCACGCGCAGCACCAGGCCGCCCGGGCGCACGACGGCGCGCAGGTTGACCAGCCGCGTGGTCTCCCGCTGCGTGACGCCGACGCCGTCGGCGTCCACCACCATCCAGCGTCGGTCGCCGGCCAGGCCCCACGGCTGCACCAACGCGCCGTCGTGGTCGAGGCGGTGACAACCCTTGACGGGGTACGTGTGAATCGAGGTCAGCCGCACCCGGCCACCATGCCATGCCGATGCCGTCGCCGGGGCACCGGTGGCTGGCGTTGCACTGCCGGCGGGCGGCCAGGACGCAAATGCCCAGTGCCTTGTCGACACCCGTCTCGACCACGTGCGAGGGGCGGGTGGCGCGGACGATCGCGTATCCCGATGCGGCGGGCATAGTGGACCCGCTTGTCGGCCAGTTCGCGCCGGGTGGCCCCCGCGGCGGCCCGCTCGATTGCTGGCGCAGCTCATGGTCGGACTCGATCTTGTCGAGCCACCCGCGGACCGCCTTGACCGGCCGGTCACAGACCATGCTGACGAACCAGACCAGGTGGTTGCGGCTGAATATGGTCAGCTCGTACGTGTAGTTGTGATGCTCACGGGAGGTGGCCAGCCACCGGGCGGAGATGCGCAGCACCTTGGCGTCGTGGCGGGCGACCCGGGCGAACGGCGGCGACCGGCGCGAGATGTGTGCGGGCGATGGCCCGTCGGAGCTTCGTCGCGTCTACGGGTGGGTTCTTACCAGTTCCAACCGGACGATGGCTGGGAATGTCACCGATCGCCGGTCGACGGTCCTCCCACCATCGGCGGGCGTTCCTGGCCGGACGAGGGTACGCGGGCCGGAACGTGAATCAGTAGCATCGCCCCTATGGCGCGTGCAGACCAGACCGCAGAACTCAACCTCCCGACGAACTCGGGGCCGGTCGACCCTGGGCAGCCAGATGGTGGCGAGCAGATCGTTGCCCCGTCGCCGCGGCCCCGGCGGCGGTGGAAACGGATCGTCCTGATCACCCTCGTGGTCGTGGCGTTGCTCGCTGGCGGTGGCGTGGTTGCGAGCGGGCTCTACTTCCGATCCATCAACTCCGACATCGAGCGGGTGGACGCATTCGGCGACGTTCCCGAGGAGTCACGTCCCCAGCCCGTGGCGACCGGCGCCATGAACATCATGATTCTCGGCAGCGACTCCCGCGACACGGAGAACAGCTCGGGCTCCCGATCGGACACGATCATCCTGGCTCATCTCCCCAAGGACCGGTCCAGCGCTCAGCTGATCTCCATTCCCCGCGACACCTGGGTGCACGTGCCCAAGTCGAAGGAGGGGCGCGGCGGCACCGACGCCAAAATCAACGCGGCGTACGCGTGGGGTGGTGTCCCGCTGATGGTCCAGACGGTGGAGGAGTTCACAAACGTCCGCATCGACCACGTGGCGATGGTCGACTTCTCCGGCTTCAAGGAGATCGTCGACGCGCTGGGCGGCGTCGAAATCGACGTGGAGCAGAGCTTCACCTCGACCCACTCGCTCAATCCCGATGGTCGGCGCGAGTTCACCAAGGGCCGGCAGACGATGGACGGGGCCGCGGCCCTGGACTACGCCCGCGAGCGTTACGCCTTCGCCAACGGCGACTTCACCCGGATCAAGCATCAGCAGCAGGTCATCAAGGCCATTCTGGACAAGGCAGCCTCCGGCGGTGTGCTCGCCAATCCCGCCAAGCTGAACTCTTTCGTGAAGGCCACGGCCAACTCGGTGGCCGTCGACCGTTCCCTGTCCCTGGTCGACCTGTCGATGGAGCTTCGTCATCTCCGGGGCGGCAACCTCGCGTTCTTCACCTGCCCCACCAAGGGGACGGGCCAAATCGGCAGTGAAAGCGTCGTGATCGCCGACAAGGGCAAGGCGCAACGTGTCTTCGACGCGGTTCGCCGCGATTCGGTGGCCGACATCGCGTCCGCCGCAAAGTAGGAGACAGGATTGCCGTGCCGGCTCTGGTGGTGCAACTGACGCGGTCGTAACCTGCGATCGCCCCCTGGCTATGAATTTGCGCCGGAGGGCTCACGGGGGAGGATCACCATGTCGAGCCAACCGGTCATGAGTTATCCGGGTGCGAGACGGACGGAGTTCGGCGACGCGCCGCCGCAGGCGGAGGCGCACCACGATGCGGACAGCAGCTCTGTCGCCGACCCGCCGAGGGTGTCGGCGACAGCGTCCGTCCGCTCCGGTATGGACACGACAGCGGTTCTGCCGTACGCGGGATCCCGCGCATCGAAGAGGACGCGCTGGCTGCGGGCGTGGATGTTGACGGCACCCATCGACGTCGCCGCGCTGCTGGTCCCCTTGCTGCTGAGCCAGAACTACTGGCGGGGGACGCTGGCCAACGCGGCGCTCGCCGTGGCCATCTTCGCGTCCGGCGGGCTCTACCGGGCCCGGCGGCACGTCGGCATTCTGGACGAACTGCCGAGCATCTGCGGACGGTTGCTGGCCTCCGCCGCCGTGGTCGCCATCATCGCGGCCGAGCGTCACGACTCGGTGCACTACGTGGGCGGGTTCATGCGCGGCGTCGCGCTCTCCGCCAGCCTGGTGATCGTCGGCCGGGCCTTCAGCAGGGCGTTCACCATCGTCGCCCGCAAGCGCCGGTGGGTGGAGCACAACACCATCATCATCGGTAGCGGCCCGGTCGGTCTGGAGCTCGCCCGGCTGCTGCGTCGCTACCCGCAGTACGGCCTGCGGTTCGTCGGTTGCGTCGACGTCGCACTGGGCGAGGGCGTCGGGTCGGTTCCGTTGATCGGCACCCTGGACGATCTCGAAAAGCTCACCGACATGCTCGAATGCGATGTCCTGATCATCGCCGATCCGGATTGTTCCGAGTCGGCGTTGATGGACATCCTGCTGCGGGCGGTCAATTCGCGCTCCGACCTCTGGGCGGTGCCGCGTCTCTGGGGATCCCGGTCCCTGGGCGGATATCCCGACCACATTGGCGCGATACCGATCGTCAAGATCGGTGATACCAAGCTCTCCGGCCCTCGATGGGCCGTGAAACGGGCGTCCGATGTGGTCTTCGCCGCGGTGGCGTTGCTCGTCCTCAGCCCGGTGCTGCTGCTCTGCGCGATTGCGACGTTCCTCGACGGTGGGCGGGGCATTTTCTTCTACCAGGAACGGATCGGCCGATACGGCAGGCCATTCAAGGTCATCAAGTTCCGTTCGATGCAGCCCACCGACGAGAGCGAGTCGCAGACGAACTGGTCCATCGCGCACGACCAGCGGGTGGGATTGGTCGGCCGGTTCATGCGCCGGACGTCGCTCGACGAGCTGCCCCAGCTCTGGAACATCCTGCGCGGCGAGATGAGCGTGGTCGGCCCCCGGCCGGAACGGCCGCACTTCGTGGAGAAGTTCTCGGTCGAGTACCCCACCTACGCGATGCGCCACCGGGTGCCCGTCGGGCTCACCGGGCTCGCCCAGGTCAGTGGCCTGCGCGGCGACACCCCGATCTCGGACCGGGCGAGGTTCGACAATTACTACATCGAGAATTGGTCGCTGTGGCTGGACTTCAAGGTCGTGCTCCGCACCGTTGCCGAGGTGTTCCGCGGTGGTGGCCGCTGACGGCCGGCATCAGCGCACGAGCAGCGGCAGCAACTGGGCCCGGTAGCCACCGAGGTAACGGTCCGGGTCGCCGGCCAACACGCTGGCGAGCACGGTGCCGAAGACGTCCCTGAAGTCCGTCGTCGCCTTAAGATCGCCGTCATCCAGGTCGGTCAGGCTCGGTTGCTCACCATAGAGCCCGCCGGCCACGTCATGTCCGAGGACGAACATCGGCCCGGCCGTGCCGTGGTCGGTTCCGTCGGAGGCGTTCGCCCGGACCCGCCGGCCGAACTCGCTGTAGACCACGACGGTGACCCGTCGGCCGGCCTCGGTGCGGCCCATCCGGTCCACGAAGCCGCTCAACGCCTCGTCGAGGTTCTTGAGCAGCGTCTCCTGCCACACGCGCTCGCCCGCGTGCGTGTCGAACCCGCCAAGACTCACCGAGTAGACCCGGGTGGGCACCTGGAATTCCACGCACCGGGCAACGAGCGCCAACTGGGCGACGAGTGCGTTGTCGCCGCCCGTGCCGGTCGCCTGGACGGCACTCCCACCGGTATGGCCATGCTCGTCGGTTCCGGACGCGGCTTCCTGCACCACACGGTTCATCGTGATGAGGTCCGCGTAGCTGGCCGCTGCCCGCGCCTGCATCTCCGACTCGCGGGGCTCAGCCCGGCCGAGTGCCGAGACGACGGCGGGCGGGACGCCCGGCGGCAGGGTGAGCCCTCGGTAGCTCACGCAGGCGCCGACGCGGGACTTACCCACCAGCATTGGCGGTAGGGCCGGTTCGAAGCTGACGGCCGTCTCGGTGGCGGCGTTCGTCGCGTCGAGCCAGCGCCCCACCCAGCCGGTTGGAGCGGGGGTGCCGGGCGACGCGGTCTGCCAGATGTCCATCGACTTGAAGTGGCTCCGGTCCGGCTTCGGGTAGCCGACGCCACGCACGATTGCCATCTTCCGGTCGTCCCAGAGCCGTCTCATTCCGCGCAGCACCGGGTTGAGGCCCAACGCGTCGTCGAGGTGCAGCACCTGCCCAGGCGCGTACGCCAACTCCGGCCGGGCGCTGTGGTAGGCCGGGTCCGCGTAGGGGATGACCGTGTTGAGACCGTCGTTGCCGCCGTAAAGGGTGACCAGAACGAGCGTGGGCAGGCCCTCCTGGGCATCACCGGCCCTGGTCTTCTCACCGCTCTTGAGCAGTTCGTGAAAGCCCAGCACTCCCGCGCCGGCCGCCAGCGCGCCACCGCCGACAACCCCGGACGAGATGAGGAACCGCCGTCGGGTCAACGCATCCATGTCCACACATCCACTCTGGTCAGGTCACCAGGTACTCGGGACTGACCAACCCGAGTGTCAGCTTCATTCGGTCATCTCGGGCGTCGCGCAGCACGGCGTACGTCCGGTTGGTCCATCGTTCGACGCAGAGCAGTTGCGCCACGGCTTCCGGTGTCAGGGAGCCGGGCTGCACCAGGCCGACAAGCATGCTGGCGATCTTCAACCGGACCTGGGCTGCGGCCGAGGTCAGCCAGGCAGCACCTGCCGGCCACCCGCCGACGCTCGGCGGCGCGAACGGACGCTGACCCAGCGCTTCCATCGCCCAGTAGATCTGCGTGAACACCTGCGCGGGCATGGCGGCCGGCCGGACCCCCAGCTGACGCATCGCGCCGACCAGCCACTCGACGGGTTGCAGGACCATCGTCCCGCGAGTCGCCTGGAACGCCTCGTCGGCGAAGAGCACTCGCAGCATCGCCATCGGCGCCGGGAAGGCCTCCGCCATCGCGTCACGGGTGCGCTCCGGGATGGGCTGGGTTGGCGAGGCGTACCGGAACCACAGCCGGGACGCGATGAACCGCCGGCAAGTCGGTTGTTCCAGCAGAAGGTCGACGAGACTGTTCGCGTCGAAGTTCGCGGTGACGCCGAGGACCTTCTTGCGGCCGGTGTCGCGGTGCTGGGGATCGGAGACCAACGACTCACGGTCAAGGACGACCCGCCAGCCGGTCAGTGCGCGGCCAGCCTCCTTGACGTCCTGCTCGGTGTACCGCCCCACACCGAGCATGAACAGCTCGAACAGTTCCCGGGCGAGGTTCTCGTTCGGTGCCGCCTTCTTGTTGTGCTGCCCGTCCAGCCAGTAGACCAACGCCCGGTCGAGCACCATGTGGTGGGCCAACTCCGCGAAGTCGCGTGCCTCCCGGAACGCGTGCAGTTGCCCGAGCATGAGCTGCGGGCTGCGGACCTTCGCCACCGAGGTCGCCCAGTGCCCGTGCCAGAAGAACACCAACTTCTCGACCGCCTGGTGGTCTGCCACGGTCATCCGATCGAGCCACCAGCGCGCGAGGGACACCGTCTGCTCCGTACGCCGACGGTCTCCCTCAGCCCGCTGAGCGTCCGTCGGCCGGGGCAGGCGGGTGAACGGATCGGGGCCCAGGTCGGGAACCGGTGCGCTGGTCGCGCCGACATCGGGCCCGGCAGGGGCGACCACCCCCGTCAGCGTCGCCGCGTAGCCGAGTTGCCTTCCGGCGCCCACCTCCGCCGCGGTGGGGCCGAAACCGGCCCGCCGAAGCAGAAGGACGATGTCGTCGGTCATACGTCCACAGTAAGGAGTGTCACCGTTGTCCGGCGACAGGCCCGGACCGTTCCCACGCCGACAGGATCTGACCAAAGAGCTATTTCCTCCGTGCTCCGAGTAGCCCATCTGATCCCAAAAGCCTACAGAAGGATTGAGTAGCGTTCTGACGTAGCTTCTCGGCATCGTCACCGGACGGTCCGGCAGTCCGGTCCATCATTGACAGAACGGCCGGCACTGAGGTCTATTAACCCCGGCTTGACGGGGCGGCCCTCGCTGCCGTCGTCTGCGGGTGCGCCCGGCCACCGTCGCGACTGGCGAAACGCACCCAACCGAACGGGGATCGGGTTGTAGCGGAGTGCGTCCTGTCGTGCACGCACCACCGCTGCCGCGCGGTCTGCACACCTGCGGCCGCAGCGCGAACATGTGGCCGGACGAATCCGGAAGAGACACGTGACGACACCACCTTCGCCGCCGGACCCCCTCTCCGGAGCCGGGTCGGCAGCACCGACGATCCTCGTCCTGGGCACCGCCGAGTGGAATGCTGAGATCGCCACGAACCAGCACTACGTCGTACGGGAACTGGCCCGTGACTCGGACACCTACTTCGTGGAGTCTCTGGGTCTACGTCGAGTGAGACTCGACTCGAAGGACGTCACCCGCATCGCCAAGCGGCTGCGACACTCTGTCGTCGGCCATCAGAAGACGGCGGCCTACCGTCCCATCCCCGAGCGGGCCACGGTCATCTCGCCGCTCATCGTGCCGATCCATCAGGGGCCAACCCGCTTGCCGAACCGACTCCTCCTGGAACGTGCCGTGGCCGAATGGCGACGAAGCCCGAGCCCTCGGATTCTTTGGACGTTCACGCCCGTCACGTACGGCCTGGAGCAGTACGCGGACTTCACCCTCTACCACTGCGTCGACATCCTTCAGGCCTTTCCCGGCATCGACGCCTCGGCCGTGTCCGCCGGCGAGCGGCACCTGGCGGAGCTGGCCGACCTGACCATCGGCACCAGCCGGGCCGTCACCGCCCACCTGAGCGACGTCGGGTTCACCGAGGTCCTCACGCTGCCGAACGTCGCCGAGATCGATGTCTTCTCCGCCGCGAGCCAGCCGGCGGCGCAGCGGCTTCCCGCAGCACTGTTCGCGGGCAACCTCTCGCCACACAAGCTGGACTTCGAACTGCTGCGCACGTTGACCACCGCACTTCAGGGGCACGGCGAGCTTCTTCTCGCCGGCCCGATCGCGGCGGGCGGCGGCGGGTTCGACCGCGAACTGGCCCAACTCGAACGGCTCGGCGCCAGGTACCTGGGAGTACTGACCCTCGACGAACTCGCCGCCGCCGCGGGCACCTGCAGCGTCGGGCTAATCCCGTACGCGCTGAACGACTACACCGTCGGCGTCAGCCCGCTCAAGTGCTATGAGTACCTCTCATCCGGCTTGAACGTGGTCAGCACCCCCATCCCCGACGTCGTACAGGCGGCGCGGGCCACCAAGCACATCACCGCCGCGAGCTCCACCGGCGACTTCGTCGGCCAGGTGCTGGCGACGATCCGCCCTAGCACGGACGACGTGATCGAGGCCCGTGTCCGGTATGCCGGCGACTTCGGCTGGCGCTCGCGGGGTGGCCTCCTGCGGGACATCGCACATCGCATGCCACGACGCGCCGCCGAGGTCGTGGCGTGGCCTGCCGGCGAGACTGGAGGCACCCGTGGCTAGGGCACGCTCGGCCGCATCCTGGGCGATCGCGACCGGATCGACGCCGGCGGCCGCGGCCTGCCTGGTGCTCTTTCTCGCCCTGCCGCAGTTCTACCTCTTACCCAAGGGCAGCACCGACATCGCTGCGTCGACGGTGGTCACCATCCTGCTGGCTCCGGGAGTCCTCCTTGCGGCCCGTCGCGGCTCCGGCGTCGACCTGCTCCGCCTCGGCTTCTTCCGCGTCCTGGTGGCGCTGCTCGTGGTACGGATGCTCGCGCTGGTCTGGTCGCCGGATCCACGGGCCGGTCTGCCGCTGATCGCGCTGCTCGGCCAGTTCATCGTCACGCTGACGCTGATGCTCCAGGCTGTCCGTCAGGACGCCGATCTGCTGCGCCGATTGGCGCGCTGGTACTGGCCCTGGGTCATGGTGGAGGCGGCGATGGTGCTCACCTTCCGGGTCCTACCTGGCGTGGAGGACGCGTTCCTGCGTTCCGTCGGTGGGATCGTCGCCGGGCAGAACACCGTCGCCGCCCTGTTTGGGGACAGTCCCAACAACGTCTTCGACGAGGCGAAGTCCGGCGGGGTGTTCGTGAACGCGAATGTCGCCGGGCTGTTCCTCGGTGTGAACGCGATTGCCGCGTTCGCCGTCGCGGCTGTCACCCGGGATCGGTGGACGCGGGTGGTGGGCTTCGTCGCGCTGGCGGCGGTGCCGATCACCGGCTCGAAATCGGCGACGATCCTCGCGGTCGCCCTACCCGCGACCGTGCTCGCCGTCCAACGTCTCGCCCCTACGCGCGGGTCGGGGCCGGCCCGACAGAGCGTCCGCCACTGGCCGACCGGCCGCAGGCGCCGTCAACTGTTGCTCGGGCTGGGCGGCGCCGGTCTGCTCGGCGCGGTCGCGGCCGTGCTGCTCGCCGTCAACCTCGGCTTCACCGATGCGCTGGCCAAGTCCTTCGGCGACCGGGCGGCCATTTGGGGCTTCGGCGCGGAGGCGTTCCTGCGTGACCCGCTGCTCGGCCTCGGCTACGGCGGCTGGGACGCCGGCTTCGGGACATACGCGCGAGAGCACGGCATCTACCGCAGCTTCCCGCCGCACAACGTCCTCCTCGCGGCGTGGGCCGCGACAGGTCTGGTCGGCCTGGTGTTGACCGCCGCGTTCTTCACGCTCGCGTTGCGGCTCGCCGTCCGCGTCGTCACGAACGGCGAGCCTCGACACCGAGCGTTCGCGCTCTGGACCACCGCGGCCATCGCCTGGACGCTCATTCATGGGCTGGGTGACAACACCGAGATTTTCGGTGACATCCACCTCATACCTATCCTTTCGCTGCTGGTCGCCTTCCTCATCGGGGGCGGCCGCGAGGAGTCGAACGATCATGCGACTACCCGCCGTTGGAATCCTTCGACATCAACAGTTCCTGCCCTCGGAGACGTTCATCCCGAGCCAGGCGCTGGCGATGCGCAGCTTCCGACCGCTGTTCGTGGGCCGGGATCTGGTTCCGGACCGACCTGGGACCGAATCGCTTAGCGTCGCGGAGTTCGGCAAGCCGGCCGTCCTGTCGTACACGCTGACGCGCCGCTCCGAGGCGCTGGCCGGCGCCCTCGCGGAGCGCGGCACCGCCTTGCTGCACGCCCACTTCGGCGTCGAGGGGGTGTACGCGGTCCCCACCGCGAAGGCGCTGGGAGTACCGCTGGTCACGACCCTGCATGGCTTCGACGTCACGGTCACCCGGGCGAAGATGCTCGCCTCGAAGAAGCCGTCGTGGTTGAACTACGTCACCTTCCGCAACTCCCTCTTCACTGAGGGCGCGGTGTTCGTCTGCGTGTCCGAGCACATCCGCCGCCGCGCGGTGGAGTGGGGATACCCCGCGGACCGGTGCCGCGTACTGCCCATCGGCGTGGACGTCGACGCCATCCAGCCCACCGGTCCTGTCGAGGTGCCCCGCATCCTGCACGTCGCGCGGCTGGTGGAAAAGAAGGGAACGCAATACCTGCTGCGGGCCTTCGCTGACGTGCGGAAGGCGATTCCCGGTGCGGAGCTGACGCTCATCGGTGAGGGTCCGCTCCGCGACCCGCTCGGCGCGCTCGCCCGGGAACTCGGCATCGAGGCATCGGTGCGCTTCCTGGGCACCCAGAAGCACAGCGTTACCCTCCAGTGGCTGAGCCAGTCGACGTTGCTCTGCCTGCCGAGCGTGACGGCGCAGGACGGTGACCAGGAGGGGCTGGGCATGGTCCTCCTGGAGGCGGCCGCCTCCGGCAAGCCGGTGATCGGCACTCTCCACGGCGGGATACCGGAAGCGGTGACCGACGGGGCGAACGGCTTCCTGGTGCCCGAGCGGGATGTCGCCGCGCTCGCGGACCGGCTGATCGAACTGCTGCGGGACAAGCACCTCTGCGACCGGTTCGGGAAGGTCGGGCGGCAGACCGTCGAGGACCGGTTCAACCTGCGCCGGCAGACCGAGAAACTCGAGTCGTTGTACAGGGATCTGCTGTGATCGAGTCAATTCTCATCCATTCCCGGTCGACGCCGCACCATCACACCGGCGGGATGGAAACCCTCGCCTGGCGACTGGCCGCCGAGTGGGCCAGGAACGTACCGCGGGTGCACATGGTCACCACGGCGATTCCGGGCCGGAACGGCGCGTTCACAGAGGACGGCGTCCAGGTGACGCCGCTGGCCGGCACCCGGCCGGGCCACTACTCCCGCGCCTGGTGGGAGGAGTCCCGGGCCCACTGGGCGGCGATCGGCACCCCACCGGGGGTGGTTCTCTCGGTCAGCGCCGGCTCCTACTCAGTGGTCCGGGAGCGGGCCCTGCACCCGCACACGCCGTTCGTGCTCCAGGCCCACGGCACGTCCGCCATGGAACTCGGGTCGAAGCTGCGGACACCCACCGCGCGTTCCCTGGCCGGTACGCCCAAGAACGCCCTCTCGCTGGTCCGGGACCTTGCCCGGTATCGCGACTTCGACCGCCTGATCGCGGTCGGCGAAAACGTGGTCGAGTCGCTGACCGCGGCGCCACAGAACTGGTCGACGCTGCCAGGCAAGATCCGCCTGATTCCGAACGGCGTCCGGGCCGAGGACCACGCCTTTGACCGCGCGGCCCGGGACCGGGTCCGACGCGCTCTGGGAATCGACGAGGCGACGGTACTGGTCGGCTATATCGGCCGACTGCACGTGCAGAAGCGGGTCGACCGTGCCCTGCAGGCGGCAGCGGCCCTCCGTGACCGTGGCCTCGGCGACCGGTTCCGGTTCCTCATGGTGGGCGATGGCCCGGACGACGGACGGCTGCGCGGCCTGGTCCGCAAGCTCCAGTTGGAGAAGATGGTCGTTTTCACCGGACGGGTGGACGCGGACGCGGTGCCCGACTACTACTCGGCCGCGGACGTGTCACTGCTCACCACCGCGCGACTGGAAGGGCTTCCGATGGCGGTGCTGGAGGCGTTGGCCGGCGGCCTGCCCTGCGTCGTCACGGCCGGGTCGATCCGATCCGAAGCGCTGAGCCAGGTGATGCACGAGGTCGACACGTCGAACTCAGACGCTCTTGCCGACGTGCTGCTGAAGGTGACCGCGGACCGAGCGCCGCGGGAAAATCTGCTGCCCCCGGCCTTCCTGCTCGACCAGTGTGCCCGGGACTACCTGGCGGAGTTTGCGCACCTGATCACACAGCGCCGAGCCTGACCATGGGCAAGATCTTCTTCCGTCTGGTCCTCGGCGGCATCGCCGGCAAGATCCTCGGCCTGCTCCGCGAGGTGCTGCTGGCCGCGCTCTTCGGGGCGGGGCGGGTGGTGGCAGCCAACCGTATCGCGCTGACTGCGACGTTGGTTCCGATCAACTTCTTCACCGCCGACGCGCTGACTGCGGGATTCCTTCCCCTGTACGTGCAGTACCGCCAGGAGCGGCCGGCGATGGCGCGGACATTGCACCGTGCGGTGCACCTGCTGTTGGCCGTCTTCTCCCTGCTTCTGGCCGTGGCGCTGATCTTCGGGCGGGACCTGTGGGTTGGGCTCCTGGGGCCGGGGCTGGATCCGCACACGGCGGACATCGCCGCGACCATGCTCGGCATCGCCGCGCTAGGGGTTCCGTTCTACGTCCTGTACAACCTCAACACCCTGGTCGGCCTGGCCAACGACGACGTCCGCCTGATCAACCTGCGGCCCTCGTGCCAGAGCGTCGGGCTGATCCTCGCCACGGTGATCGCCTGGAGGACCGGGCACGTTTCCGTGCTGGCGTGGGGCTTCACGGTGCCGTACATCGTGCTGTGGGGTTGGGGCGCCTACTGGATCCGCCGTCAGGGCTACCTGCACGGAGGCGACGACACTGGTTCGCACCGCCCGGATCGGGCGGCCGCCAAGGTGGCCCTCGGGATGTTCTGGCGGCGCCTGCGGCCACTGCTGCTGATTCCCGTGATCCTGCAGGGCTCGATCGCGGTCGAGCGGGCCGTCGGCTCGCTGCTCGGCGTCGAGGTGGTAGCGGCCACCGAGTACGCACGCTTCGTGGTCGACTCGTGCATGGCCCTGCTCGCCGCCCCGCTGGGTCTGGCCGGCCTGGCGTCGTTCGCCCGCATGAAGGCCGATGAGGTGGGTGACGGGCTCGGCCGACTGATCCCGCCGGTGATCCTGGTGGCCGTGCCCCTCGCCCTGATCCTGTCGCTGAACAGCCGGGGGATCGTCACCCTTCTTTATGCCCGAGGCCAGTTCGACGAGCGGGCCGTGGACGTCTCGTCGGTGCTGCTCATGGGCTTCGCGCTCGGGATCTGGGCACACGTCCTCGGCTACACCTTCGTAAAAGTGCTGAACGCCCGAGGGGCCAACTTCCAGGTCGCGATCGTGATGGCGCTGTCCTTCGGCATTCCGATCGCCGTGAACCTCCTGCTGTACAGGCAGTGGGGGGCCTTCACGATCGGCGCGGCGTCCTCGATCGGCGGCGTCCTGATGTTCCTCATCTCGGCGAGGTGGCTGTCGGTGCTGGGCTACAGCACACGCCTGCTCGCCCTCGCGCTGCCCGGCGCGGCCGTCGCCGCAGTAGCCGGATATCTGCTGGCCGGCGCCGGGCCGCTACGCCTCATCGCATCGTGCGTGGCCATCCTGCTGATCTGGGTGGGCTACGTAACGGCCGTGCCCTCGCTTCGGCGTACGTTCCTGTCGTTCGTCCTGAAGAAGCTCGGCCACGGCACGGACGAGCCTCAGCAGGACGGCCTGGTGGCGATCAAGTGAGGACCCGATGGCGATGCACACCGGCCTGGTGACCGGCATGGACGACACCTCGGAGCGGGAAGCACCGCAGCCGGCCAACGAATCCGGCGACTCGACCCCTGTCCCGTCGAACTGAAGATCTACCTGCTTTTCGCGGTCGTCGTGTGGTACAGGTTGACGTACAAGCGAGTCGTCCTCATCTACGTACAGTGGATGATCGCTGCTCTTTCCGCGGAGTACTCGCAGGTCCGGCCCATCATCCAGTTCGTGGAGGCGGGCTTCGCGCCGCATTTCGTCGCCGCCCGGGTGCTGCGCCGGAGGTTGCAGTAGGGCTACGCGCAGATCAGAGCGCAACAGGCGAGCAGCGACCATCTCGGCTGGCCGGTACGGCCGGACGCCGGCGTCCCCACGGCATGAGGAGCAACCAGTGGTAGACGATCTTTCCGCCCATCCTGAGGCCGACGGGACGCGCCCGCTCGACCATCTGACGAGCAGGCGGGTGGCGCTCGTGCACGAGTGGTTCGGGGCGACCGGCGGCTCCGAGAACGTCTTCCGGCAGATCAGCAACCTGCTGCCGGAGGCTGAGCGCTTCGTGTTGTGGAAGGACCACGACGCCGTCGAGCCCAACCTGCGGGAATCTTGGTTGGCGCAGACACCGTTGCGCCGTACGAAGGCAGGCGCGCTGCCGTTGATGCCGCTGGTCTGGCGGACCCTCAGCCGGGAGCGGTTCGACCTCGTCATCTCGTCCAGCCACGCGTTCGCCCACACCGTACGGCTCGGCTCGACGGAACACACCCGGTACCTGAGCTACGTGCACTCCCCCGCCCGATACATCTGGAGCCCGAACTTCGACGGGCGGGGCTCCAACCCGCTGCTGACCCTGCCGCGGCGTGTGCTGCAGACCGCCGATGTGCGGCTCAGCCGCCACGTGCACGGGTACGCCGCGAACTCCGAGGAGGTGCGTGCCCGGATCGCCCGGTACTGGCGACGCGACGCGGTCGTCATCAACCCTCCGGTGGACGTCGACTACTTCGCTGCCGCGCCTGCTGCAGACCAGAGCCAGTCCCGCGACTACCTGCTCGGGGTCGGGCGGTGGATCCCGTACAAGAACTTCGACCTGATCATTCAGATCGCCGAGGCGGCCGGTCTGCCGGTGGTCATCGCCGGCTCGGGTCCCGAAGAGACCGCGCTCCGCCACGCCGCCGAGCGAGCCCGGGTGGCGGTGACGTTCGAGGTACGCCCCTCGAAGGAGCGGCTGCGCCAGCTCTACTGGGGTGCGCGGGCGCTGCTGTTCCCGGTCCATGAGGACTTCGGCATAATCCCGGTCGAGGCACAGGCCTGCGGTACCCCGGTGCTGGGTCTGCGCCGCGGCGGTCTATTGGAGACCGTCAACAACGGCGAGACCGGCTTCCTCGTCGACTCCGTCGACCCACGCAGCTTCGTACCGCTGGTCCACCGCCTGCCGGAACTGTCGCCGGAGCGCATCCGGGCACATGCCGCCGCGTTCTCCGAGCAGCAGTTCGCCGCGCGTATGACGGACTGGATCGCCGAAGCCCGGCGCTGAGTGCGATTTACGTGGATACGCGTGCCGGTCGGCACGC